>USSP01000319.1 GCA_900557385.1 uncultured Lachnospiraceae bacterium | reverse complement strand
CATCTCTGCGGAAATTTTTCACTTCCTCGGGAATCTGATTCTCCATGGCTGCCGCCGGTGTATCCTCCTCTGCTGAATAAGGGAAAACACCCAGACGCTCAAATTCCATTTCATTGACAAAGCGATACAATTCTTCAAAATCCTCCTGGGTTTCCCCGGGGAATCCACTGATTAAAGTAGTTCGGAGTGCGATATCCGGTATCTCTTCCCTGAGATGTGCAATGGTCTGGCGAAGCTGTTCCTCGCTGGTTTTCCGTCCCATGCGATGCAGTACATCATCGGAAGCATGCTGGATGGGAATGTCCAGATAATGACATACTTTCGAAGAATCCCGGATAGCAGCAATCAATTCCTCATTGATTTCCTCCGGATAGCAGTATAGAATACGAATCCATACAATTCCCGGAATGGCTTCCAGCTTCTTTAATAATTCAGGAAGGGCTTTCTTTCCATAAAGGTCTGTTCCGTAAAGAGTCGTCTCCTGCGCTACCAGAATCAGTTCCCTGACTCCTTTTTCTGCCAGATCCTCCGCTTCTGCCAAAAGCTGTTCCATGGGAACACTTCGATAATCGCCGCGCACCTTAGGAATAATGCAATAGGTGCAGTGCTTATCACATCCTTCAGCGATCTTCAGATAAGCGTAATGACCACCGGTGGTCACCACTCTTCTGCCATCAGCCAGCGGAAGGGTATCCAGTGCTCCTAAGTAGCAGCCCGTATTTCCTGCCACTGCCTGCTCCAGGGCTTCCACAATCTTGTCGGTTGCCATGGTTCCCAGCACTTCATCCACCGCCGGAATTTCCTTCCGGATTTCTTCCCGGTAACGCTGTGCCAGACATCCACAAACAATCAAAGCCTTAATCTGTCCGGATTTTTTCAGTTCTGCCATGTCCAGAATATTCTGGATACTTTCTTCTTTGGCATCTCCGATAAAGCAGCAGCTATTCACCACCACCGCGTCTGCATCTTCCTCTGAATCCGTAAAACTGTGACCGTGCTCTAAAAGCTGCCCCAGCATTTTCTCTGTGTCTACGAGATTTTTGTCACAGCCAAGTGATATAAATAATACTTTCATATGATAATTTCTTTCTATAAATACACAAAGAGTCCGGGAAACCGGACTCCTGTCGCTTACTGTTCCTGTGTCTCCTGTTCGGGTTCGTCATCGTTCAGGATTTTGATCTTGCCCTGATTTAACTCTTCTACCGCGATAGAAAGAGGTTTCTTTCCTTTGGCACCGGCAATCAGCGGATCATCTCCGGCAATAATCTGTCTTGCTCTTTTGGAAGTCGCCATAACGATAGAATAACGACTGCTTACTACCGGCTCTTCTCCCTCCTCCACTGCACTATTGACTACCTTCATCAGATCTGAATAAGATGGATGTAACATTAATTTTCTCCTTTCACAAGTGAGGATAATTCTCCTCGTACCAATTCTATAAAATCCCGATTTCGAACTGCCGCATGGGCAGAAGCTGCAACTATGGTCTTGACTTCCTCCACACAGGTGTCCAAATCGTCATTCACAACAATATAATCGTACTGCTCAATTCCCTGGGATTCTTCCACGGCTCTTGCCATACGTTTATCGATGACTTCCTTTGTCTCCGTGCCACGTCCCACCAGTCTGTCATAAAGGACTTTTGCGCTGGGGGGCATCACAAATAATAACACCGCTTCCGGGAATTTTTCTTTGATCTTCATGGCTCCCTGCATTTCGATTTCCAACAGGACATTTTTTCCCGCTGAAAGCATCTCATCCACATAAGATTTGGGAGTGCCGTAATAATTGCCGCAATAGCAGGCATATTCCACCAGCCCGTCATTGGCAATCGTTTCTTCAAAGACTTCCTTCGTCACGAAATAGTATTCTTTTCCGTGCTGTTCTCCCTCTCTGGGAGCTCTGGTGGTCATGGAAATGGAAAGAGCGAAATCATCCGTTTCACTGACCAGTTTTTTCATGATGGTACCTTTTCCTGCTCCGGAAAATCCGGATACCACAATCAGACTACCTTTATGCATTTTCATCCTCTCCGCTGTCCATTACCTGTGCCCTGCTGGCTATTGTCTCAGGAAGTAACGCTGAGAGCACAAGCTGATTGTTTTCCATCACAAGTACTGCCTTGGTTTTGCGTCCCTGTGTGGCATCAATTGCCATGCCGGACTCTTTTGCATTCTGTACCAGCCGCTTGATCGGTGCAGAATCCGGACTGACAATGGCGATAATTTTACCGGTATTTACAATATTGCCAAATCCGATATGAATCAGTTTATTCAATGTTCTGTATCTGCTCCCTTACTTTTTCAATCTCTGTCTTTAAGGTAATCGCACAATCGGAAATCGCCAGATCATTGGCTTTGCTTAAGATGGTGTTAGCTTCCCTGTTCATCTCCTGTGCAATGAAGTCAAGCTTTCTTCCCACGCTGCCGCCTTCCAGCAATGTGTTCCTGGTACTTTCAATATGGCTGCGCAGACGGACGATTTCTTCATCCACACACACCTTATCCGCAAAAATGGTAACCTCCATCAGTAAACGGTTCTCGTCCACCTTGGTATCAGCCAGAAGCTCTTTTACCTTGTCCTCCAGCTTCTGTTTATACTCCGCAATGATCTGTGGAGAACGTTCCTCAATAAACGTCACATCTGCTGCCATCTGATCAAGTTTGCCTAAAAGATCTCTCTTAAGGTTTGCTCCTTCAATCGTTCTTGTCTCTACAAACTTCTCCG
>USSP01000318.1 GCA_900557385.1 uncultured Lachnospiraceae bacterium | reverse complement strand
ATCCCTTTGCCTCCAGGAAACGATAGGCTATCATATAGGAAACATCGTCGAAACCGGTATAAAACTGGCTGTTAATCTCCTTAATCCGCTCCGGCACACTGAGATAGCTTAAGGTATCGGAATATTTCATGATTTCTTCAAAGGCTGCTGTGACAATCTTTTCCTGCTGTTCCATATCCGAAGTCACATCCTGCACATGAAAAGCGTACAGGTAGGCGCGAAGCCACCGGGTATTTCCCTGAAACCACTCATAAATGGACTCGTATTTGCCTGCCATAGCTTCCACTTCCCGTTTCCAGGTCTCAGACATGTAGGTCGAGTCCACGATACCGTTGATTTGTTCCTCTGTGAGATATAATTTATATTTTTTATTAAAATCCTGCACAATCTTACGGCGCTTTGCCACCTGCTTCGGCAGAATCGCACTCATCACCTTTGCTGCCTTGGCATCGGATTTGGAGTAACGGCTCTGTTTCTTATCCCCACTTCCATAATAGACGGAACCACCACTGTACTCCTTCGTACGCTCGTCCGCTTCCTGTTTTTTCTTATATTTATTCCAGGCATAAATACCCAGGGCAATCAACGCAATAACTCCTACCGGAGAACTGAGCAGACTTCCAAAAATAGCAAACAAAATATAAATGGTTAGGAATATTTTAAAGCCTTCCGAACGGCGCTCATCCTTTTTGGAACCACGTATAATCGGTAAAATGAAAACGAAAAAGATGAATAATTCAAACATTATTTTTTCCTCTATCTTATAGATATCTTCTATGTATTAGAAGCTTCGAAGCTTATCCTGGGAATCGTCATTGGTTTTGTCTATTTTACGAATCACCAGATAGTAACTATAGGAAGGATTTACCTCCACGCACACTCTATCGCCTACCTTGTGTCCAAGAAGTGCCTTGCCGATCGGGGACTCATTGCTCACCAGCCCCTCCAGGGAATTTCCCCGCACAGTTGTTACAATCCGGTAGGTTTCCACACTGCCATCTTCCTCAAACAGCACTTCCACAGAATTATTCATTCCTACCTCATCTGCTTTGGAATCATCGGAAATAACCGTTGCTGTCTTAATCATCCGTTCCAGATAACGGATACGGCTCTCATTCTGGTTTTTAAATTTCTTGGCTGCATAGTACTCGAAATTCTCGCTCAAATCCCCTTGTGCTCTGGCTTCTTTTACGTCCTCCAGTGCATTTTTACGCACAACAAGCTTGCGATATTCGATTTCTTCTTCCATTTTCTTAATATCACTGGCTGTTAATTCGTTATGCATGATATCCCTCTTTTCTGAGCAGTCTGACCACTCCATTCATGTCTCTTTATTCTACAAATTCCTGACGGTAAGGTCAAGTTAATGTTGGATTAAAAAGCACTGCGTCTCCGGTGTCTCGTAAAGCTTTTTGCCTCCTACCGCAAGTGCGTAGTGCTGTTCCGGATCTGTGGGCTGCAGTATTGTAGGCAGCGCACAGAGAAAAATCTTCTCCGATTTCTTATCTTCCCACCCTTTTTCCGTTATGGCTATCACCTCACCACACTTCTCTGCAGCTTTCGTCACATCAAAATCCATCAGAGGTGTCCGCATGCCCTGTCCCGTAGTCTTAATATAGGCTTCTTTTAAAGTCCAGAGACGGAAGAAATGCTCTGCTTTTTCCATCGCTTCTGTGGCATATAGCCACGCCTGCTCCTGCTGGGTAAAAAACCGTCTTGCCACCCCTTCCGGCGGTGTCTGCTGCTCCTGGATGTCAATGCCCACCTCAAAATCTGCCAGCACTGCCGCCGCCATTTCCCCGGAATGGGACAGGTTTACATAAAGTGGTTCTCCCTTGGTGTCTGTCACGCCTAAAAGAATGGGTTTGCCTTGCTCTCCTTTTTTCCAGGAGAAAGAATGATAGGGTGCTGCACAGCGCTGCTGCACGGCCTGTTCAAGCATTGCCTGTATTAAAAGTCCGCCTCCCAGACTCTGCCGTTTCCCTCTTTCTGTTTTGTGACATTCTACGATATCCCGGCGCTGTGGTGACACCTGTTTTATCTTTTCTGAAAAAAAAGCGGGATTGCTTAATGGGCTGCAATCCATGATTCCGATTTGTAACATTTCTGCCTCCGCCCTGCGCTTGACGCGCCGACTTGCTGTGGTCTATAATAAGCCCGAATTGATATATAAGGAATGGAGAAAAATTATGTCTGATGATAAATGGGTTTCCTTCTATGGCAATGCGATGTCCATCGCCGAACACAAGGCAGAGGGCTATAGCAAAAATATCACACTACGATATCCGGTGTACTGCCCCTTTGACGGGCAGACGCTTCGACTGACCCTGGACAACTACTGCGGCACCGAGCCGATTACCATTACCCAGGTTTCAGCGGCTTTGCAGGATAGCACAACGCTCCCTGCCACCGATGAAACCGGCAAGCCTTTGGCTCTGGCCGGCTCTCAGGTCGTAGAAGGCTCTCTGACGCCAGTAACTTTTTCCGGTCAGCCCCAGGTAGTGATTCCTGCCGGAGAACAGATAGTCAGTGATGCGTTTCCCCTGCCTGTCCATGCCGGAGAAACCATTATCGTCAGTTTTTATCTGGGAGACTTCACCCAGATGCGTTCTGCTGTCATCGCCATGGGGCCTCTTTCTAAAGGAATGTATGCCGTAGGAAACCATTGTATGTCCAGTATACTCCCTTTGGACGATGCGCGAAATACCAACTGGTTTTATTTTTTCAGCGATTTGGAGATTCTGACAGATGC
>USSP01000317.1 GCA_900557385.1 uncultured Lachnospiraceae bacterium | reverse complement strand
GGTGACCCTCTGCTTGTAAGGCAGATGCTCTCCCAGCTGAGCTAAGACCCCATAACAAAGTCAGTTTCACAACCGACTTTGCTAGTATACTATTAACTTGTCCCTTTTGTCAATGGCTTTTTACAAATTTTTGTAAAAATTTCTTCAATTTTTTATTACATCCGTTCCGGTGCGGAAAAGCCCAATACATCAATACAGGTTTCCATCACATCGCGGGTGATTTTTAATAAAGCGATCCAGCCGGCCTTACGCTCTGCATTCTCCTCGGTGAGAATTTTCGTCTCGTGATAGAAATGATTAAAGGCATTTGCCAAATCATAGATATAGGCACAAATCTTGTGAGGTGCCAGCTCCACGCCTGCGTTTTCCATGACGGCATTGAACTTGGCAATTTCCATCATGAGTTCTTTTTCGGATTGGCTAACGGGCGCCTGGAGCTGTACCGTCTCCACGCTGCCACCCTGCTCTTTATATTTATTCAGAATGGATTTGATACGAACGATGGTGTACAGCAGATACGGGCCGGTATCTCCTTCAAAGGAGGTAAAGCGGTCAATATCAAAAATATAGTCCTTGGATGCCTGGTTGGACAAATCTCCATACTTAATCGCAGCGAGTCCCACAATTTTAGAGGTATTGACAGCTTCTTCCTCATCAATGGTGTAGCCCTTTTCCTGGGCATTGGTCTTAATCTTGCGAAGCATCTCCTCATCAATGTCCGCAATCAGGCTTTCCAGTCTGGGCACTCCACCGGAACGGGTCTTATAGGGCTGTCCGTCCTTTCCATTCATCGTACCGAAACCGATATGCACCAGTTCTGTCTCCGGGTCTACCAGCTTTGTCTTTCTCGCACAGCGGAATACCTGTTCAAAATACAGGTTCTGCCGTTTATCCGTAAGATAAATCAGCTTATCCGGGTGATAATTTGCCATACGATCCTGGATGGTGGCCAGATCGGTGGTATTGTAAAGGGAGGCTCCGTCCGATTTCAAAATCATGCAGGGAGGAATTTCCTTGGTGTCGGTGTCTTCTTTCACATCCACAACCAGGGCTCCGTCACTTACATAAGCATAACCGCCGTCCTTCATATACTGCACCATACCGGGGATGATGTCGTGTACATCCGACTCCCCCTTCCACAGGTCAAAGTCTACGTTTAATTTTGCATAATTCTTCTTCAAGTCTGCTACCGAGACATTGACAATGTGTTTCCACAAGGCTCTGTAACCGGGTACACCACTTTGCAGCTTAAAGGTTGCCTGCATGGCTTTTTCCTTATAAGCCGGGTCTTCCTTGGACTTCCCGCTGGCGGTAGGGTAAATCTCCTCCAGTTCCGACACGGTAAAGGGAGCCTCTGCAGGGTACTCTCCGGTATAGCTTTCATCAAAATAGGGAAGGTCAGGCTGACGCTCCTGTACCTCGGTGATAACCAGTCCCATCTGTAAGCCCCAGTCTCCCAGATGAATGTCACCAATCACCTCATGTCCACAGTAACGCTCGATACGCTTTACACTCTCTCCAATGACAGCAGAACGCAGATGTCCCACATGCAAGGGTTTCGCCACGTTGGGTCCCCCGTAATCGATAATAATTTTCTGGGGGTGTTCCGGGCATTCCAGACCGAACTTTTCTGCCCCTGCCATCTCATTCACATAGTCAGCAACAAAGCTGTCCTTGACCTTACAGTTCAAAAATCCCGGTGCTACGGCAGTAATCTCTGCGAACACATCGCTGTCCTGGCATTTGGCTGCCACATCGTTGGCAATCATAATCGGAGCCTTGTGGTACTGTTTCGCCCCTGCCATCGCGCCGTTACACTGATATTCGCATAAATCAGGACGGTTGGAAAGGGTCACGCGTCCCAGTGCCGGATCATAACCGGCCGCTTCAAACGCATGCTGCATTTCTTCCGTAATCAAATCCAAAATCTTCTTCATGATAATTGTTCTCCTCTTGCCCGTAACATGCCCTTACGGGCGTTCTGTTTTTTATCTTAACGTTTTTATATCCATCTGACAAGTGGTTTTCTGTCTTTCCCTCTCCAACCTGGAATAAATACAGCCACAATAGTCCTGTCGGTACAGTCCATATTCTGCCGACAGTTCCACAGACTGGCGATAGCCATTCTTTTTCTTAAAGTCCGAAGGCAGCCAGGATACACCATATTCTTTTTCTAACTGCTCCCCAATCTCATTTAATTTTCCGGCATTTTTTAAAGGACTGATGGTAAGGGTCGTGGCAAAATAAGTGAATTCTCCCTGCTTTGCCAGTTCTGCCGTTTTCCGCAGCCGCAAATCAAAGCATTGAAAGCAGCGTTCTCCGCCCTCCGGCACATCCTTTAAAGCTGTGGCAAAAGCAAAGAATTTTTCCGGTTCATAATCTCCCTCCACGACTTCAATAGGATAGCCCGGCTGTCCGCTTGCAAGCTGCTCATTATAAATCCCTATCAGTCGCTTCTGCTCCTCCACCCGGTGCCGGTATTCCTCCTGTTGGGAGATATTGGGATTGTAATAAAAAACCGTAATATGAAAATATTCCCGGAGATATTTCAGCACATAGCTGCTGCAGGGAGCGCAGCAGCTATGTAAAAGAAGGGTGGGGGCTGTGCCCGTCTGCTCCTTTTCCCGTGAGAGCTTTTCCAGGATTTTTTCCAGTTCTTTCTGATAATTTCGTTGATTCATTCCTGTTTCCCCTGTCTGTTCTGCCCAAAGCCGTCCACGGCTTTTCCACATCCAAGCCTTCTGAACAGCAGAT
>USSP01000316.1 GCA_900557385.1 uncultured Lachnospiraceae bacterium | reverse complement strand
TCTGTGTGAATCCGGATGAGAACTACTGCAAGGTAAAGGCAGCAGACGGCTATACCTATTATATGGCGCAGGCACTGCTTGACAATGTTTTAGGAAAACTGGCAGACAAGGAGAACGGAACCCCTGCCTATGAAGTGCTGGAGACTTACACCGGTAAGGATCTGGAATACAAAGAATACGAGCCTTTATACCAGTGTGCTGCAGATGTGGCTGCCAAGCAGCATAAAAAAGGTCATTATGTAACCTGTGATACTTACGTTACCATGTCCGATGGTACCGGTATCGTACACATTGCTCCTGCTTTCGGTGAAGATGATGCCAACGTAGGACGGAAGTACGATCTGCCCTTCGTACAGTTTGTAAACGGCAAGGGTGAGCTTACCGAGGAAACCCCTTATGCCGGCTTGTTTGTAAAAAAAGCAGACCCGGAGGTTTTAAAAGACTTAGATGCCCAGGGCAAGCTGTTTGATGCACCGAAATTCGAGCATGAATATCCTCACTGTTGGAGATGTGATACCCCGCTTATCTATTATGCAAGAGAGTCCTGGTTTGTAAAAATGACCGCAGTTCGTGACGATCTGGTTCGCAACAACAAGACCGTCAACTGGATTCCCCAGTCCATCGGTGAAGGACGTTTCGGAAACTGGCTGGAGAATATCCAGGATTGGGGTATTTCCCGTAACCGTTATTGGGGCACTCCTTTAAATATCTGGGAGTGTGAAGGCTGTGGCCACCAGGAATCCATCGGAAGCCGTGCAGAACTGGCAGAGAGAAGCGGAAACCCGGATGCTGCCAAAGTGGAGCTGCACCGCCCTTACATTGATGAAGTAACCTTTGTCTGCCCGGATTGTGGCAAAACCATGCGCCGTGTACCGGAGGTTATCGACTGTTGGTTTGATTCCGGTGCCATGCCTTTTGCACAGCATCATTATCCGTTTGAAAATAAAGATTTATTTGAGCAGCAGTTCCCGGCACAGTTTATCTCTGAGGCAGTGGATCAGACCCGTGGCTGGTTCTATTCCCTGATGGCAGAGTCCACGGTATTGTTTAACAGAGCACCTTATGAAAATGTTATCGTGCTGGGACATGTCCAGGATGAAAAAGGTCAGAAGATGAGTAAATCCAAGGGCAACGCCGTGGATCCTTTTGATGCGTTGGAGAAATTCGGAGCCGATGCCATCCGTTGGTATTTCTACATCAACTCCGCTCCCTGGCTGCCCAACCGTTTCCATGACAAAGCTGTTGTGGAGGGTCAGCGTAAATTCCTGGGAACTTTGTGGAATACCTATGCATTTTTCGTACTGTATGCGAATATTGATGAATTTGACGCAACCAAATATACCCTGGACTATGACAAACTGCCGGTTATGGATAAGTGGTTACTGTCCAAGTTAAATACTGTAATTAAAACAGTAGACAACAACCTGGATCATTATGCAATTCCGGAGGCAGCCAGAGCACTGGATGAATTCGTGGATGAGATGAGTAACTGGTATGTGCGTCGCTGCCGTGAGCGTTTCTGGGCAAAGGGCATGGAGCAGGATAAGATCAATGCCTATATGACCTTATACACCGCTCTGGTAACCATCTGTAAATGTGCAGCGCCCATGGTGCCTTTCATGACTGAGGAAATTTATCAGAATCTGGTATGCAGCATTGATGCAAGTGCACCGGAAAGTATTCACTTGTGTGATTTCCCGGTTGCCAACGAGGCTTATATCAATGAAGAGTTAGAGCAGAACATGGAAATCGTCCTGCGTAAAAGGTATGGGGCATGCGGCAAGAAATACGGCCAACATCAAGATCCGTCAGCCTTTGGGAACCATGTTTATCAAGGGCGTGGATGAACTGCCTGCGTTCTACGAGGACATCATCCGTGATGAGGTGAATGTGAAGAAACTGGTATTTACCGACGATGTGCGGAAATTCACCAGCTACACCTTCAAACCCCAGCTTCGTACCGTAGGTCCCAAATACGGCAAGCAGCTGAGCGGTATCCAGAAGACCCTGGCAACCCTGGACGGTAATGCGGCTATGGATCAGTTAAATACAGAAGGCGCCCTTAAATTTGATGTGGACGGTGTAAATGTAGAACTGACCAAAGAGGATTTGCTCATTGACATCGCCCAGAAGCCCGGTTATGTGGCAGAGGCAGATAACACCATGACCGTGGTACTGGATACCAACCTCACCGAGGAACTGGTGGAGGAAGGCTATGTACTGGAACTGATTTCCAAGATTCAGACCATGCGAAAGGATTCCGGCTTTGAGGTAATGGATCATATACGTGTAGCACTGAACGGAAATGATAAACTGTCTGAAATCGCTGCACGCAATGAAAAAACCATTGCAGACAAGGTTCTGGCAGAGGAAATTGTGAAGAATCAGGAACTGGCAAACACCAAAGAGTGGAACATCAATGGAGAAAACGTGACAATCGGTGTAGAGCGGGTGTATAATAAGTAAGATTTTGGTTACAGATTTTGCAACGCAGAGCAGAAAGGATAAGGAGAGTTACGTGAAAAACCATTTAAATTTTGACAAAGAGTTATTCCGTAGAAGTGTTCTTTATAACATTAAAACTTTATATCGTAAAACACTGGATGAGGCAACCCGCCAGGAGATTTTCCAGGCGACTGCCTATGCGATTAAAGACCAGATTATTGATTACTGGATGAAAACCCAGAAGGAATATGAGAAACAGGACGCCAAACGAGTTTACTATATGTCCATGGAGTTCCTGATGGGACGTGCG
>USSP01000315.1 GCA_900557385.1 uncultured Lachnospiraceae bacterium | reverse complement strand
CGCTCAATCAAAGACACCACTTCCGCAGGCATGCTGCTGGGTTTTCCACGTAAGACACGCTCGATCTGCGTCTCCGTTACCGACAGTCCTGTATTTCTCCTTACCTGTTCTCTGATCTCATCCATACAACGGATGACACCCAGTTCCAGACTTCTACAGGTAGCTGCGTTAGGAACAGCATTATCAAGCCGCATCAAGTCCACCGTCCAGCCTCCGATATCCACAAGAAGCACAGAAGGCTCATCTTTTAAATACTCTGGATAAAGAGCCAGGGCTGAATATCCCTGGGGGAACAATTTCACATCCTCAATCTGGATCTCATAGCGTTCCCCTTCATATAAAAAACGGATTAGCTGTTTTTGAAATAGATATTCCTTGAATTTCTGTTTTTCCCTTCCAAACCCGGTAAGGGGAAGTCCGGCTGCAAGAACAACTTTCGCTGTCCTTTCCCCCTTTCGCTTTCGAATCTCCTGTGCCAGCGCTGCCAGCGTCAAAAGATAATAATTGTCGTTGGCGGTCTTGTCCTTTACCAATGTCTGTCTCCCAGTCCCACACACATAATATTCTCCCTGGTACTGGAGAACATTCTGCATGGTATAGGGTTCGTATTCATACCGGATGATCCCTGTGGGGAAACACACCTGCTTTGTTTTGATGGCATAATATCCATGGTCGATTCCAATGACCATCACTTACCACTCCCTTCTTTTCTGTTCTATGTAAAATTTCCGTTGAAAGAGCCCTTGCCCCCAAAGGCGCGCCCCGGCAGGCATTCTTTTCTTTCCAGCCTGTTGTTCTTCCTACTCCTGGTCTCGAAAAAATGTTTGGACAGGAAGATAATGCAGTGTTCCTTCCAAAACAAGAGCCTGTCTTTGAAAGCGAAGGATTCCCTGGCTCTGTAACTCTATCATTTCGTAATATGCTTTCTTTGTTAAAAAATAACGATGATATATTCCCGCTTCCTCAAACTTCTCTGTCTGCTTCAACACTAAAAACTCCACCATATACCGGGTGTCCGGTGCAAACCGTTTCTCACATAGCATGGCATCTCCCTGTACTGCCTTCACACCCTCCGACTCCCTGGCTACTGCCAATAATTCATGGATACTGATACTCACCTTTGCTATCACCTCCCTTCCAAAAGAAAAGACAGACACCTAAATGATGCCTGTCTCTTCTGGGATTTCCATTCCCTTTTCTTTATAGATCTTTTTGACTAATTCTTTTAGTTCCTTCCGGATCTTTCTGTCTGGTACATTGTTACAAAATTCCTGTAACCATCTATCCTGCAAATATAAATCAATTTCGGTTATATCACAAGAAACAATACTGCAGGTTTCATCATATAACTGTTCCAGTCTTTGAAAATGTTCTCGGAATTGTTCTCCATAATGATGCCAAATATCCAGGTTCAATCTTGTCAGACCAAGGAAATCGGTAACATACGTCAGCCTGTCCAAATCTGAAAATGTCATTTTTTCTTTTCCCAGCAGGATTTCCCTGTCACGCTTTCCACATAAAAACAGGAAAGCAAACCGTTCTATATCGCTCTGATGCATAATCATTCCCCTTTGCACAAATAATTCCTTATTACGAAACATTATAAAAAGTGAAATCAGTAAAATCAATATAAAGTTTCTTTATTACGAAACATTGAGAAATGAGAGGATTCTATCATGCAGAAGATCAGACCAGACATGGATATCGGCAAAAATATCCAAGCCATCCGTTATCAAAATAAACTTACGCAAGACCAGGTCATTGCAAAATTAAACCTGATGGGTATCTCCATGTCCAAAAGTACCTATGCCAAGCTGGAAACCAACCGTATGAACATCAAGGTATCGGAACTTGTTGCCCTTGCAAAAATCTTCCATACCGATATCAACACATTCTTTTCCGGGCTTCTCTAAACCGGAAAAGAAACATTTCCTATAATTCTTCTCCCCTCTTCTTTTCCCACTCTCCTTTATCTTTGTTCCCTCCACTCTCTCTTACATTGGGATTGCTTTTGAAATAATTCCTCATATCGAAGAAGTATATCCATACTGTCTTGTGTAAAATCAAAGGACTGAAGCATAGGGTATCGCGGCAATGCACTTGGGACATATTCTAATTGTTCCAACTGCTTAGATGTGTATTTTTTCTTTCTGGCTTCACTATATGGCAAAAGACCGTATTCCGTCTTATACGCTGGAATACGGTCTTTCTTCATTTCCTGTAATGCTTCAATCATATTTTTATGATGGTGTCGGGATTTATAGGTATCTATCTGCCCTCTGGTCATGCCGACAGCCGATGCAAAATCCGATATCCTTTTATAGAATTTCCCTTGAATCTTACATCTTGGAATAAAAGCAAATACCTCAGTCTTGGGCCACCCACATTCATCCCGTAATTGCTTCACTAAACGGAAACATTCTATAAACGAATATTCTGGTTTATAGCGCTGTTGACCATATACTAACAGCTTGGAGATATTATATTCCCTGCATAAAAAAGCAGCATTCTGATATACTTTCCCTTCATACTCAATTTCATATCTTTTCCCATTATTCCTGATCGGCAAATAAATAGCTTCCTCCAATGTTTTCCCATATTTCAAGCGTTCAAAAACATTGCAGGGCTGCACTTGATACTCCGCACATAATTCCACTAATGTATTATAGGTTTTCCCTTCGAAGCATATCGGTTCTTTCTGCAATAGTTCAAGAACAATTTCTTCTAATGTCCTGTTTCTTGTATGGATTCTGGCTGATATGGAAGTCTCTCTAATTCCTG
>USSP01000314.1 GCA_900557385.1 uncultured Lachnospiraceae bacterium | reverse complement strand
TCTTGACCAGCTTCTCCGGGAACTCGGTGCCGTCACAGTCACGGATGGCATCCGCGCCCCAGCGTTTCATCAATTCAATGGTTTCGGGCACCACATCCAGGTTCGTGGGAATAGTTACCCGTCCCTCTGTTAAACTCATTGGTATCTTTCCTCCTGCAAAAAATTAAGTCATTTTGGCAACAGTTTACAACGGGATAATGGTGTTATCTTCCTCCGTGTAGTTACCGCCGCCCATCTTATTACGGACAAAGGGCACGCCCTCCCTCACATAAAAGGTGTTATGGGCAAGCAAAGCGTCCGGGTTTTCCGACGGACTCACCGTTCCCCCCAGATCGTCAAAGCTCACATTATGGCGAAAGGTATTATGAATTGCCTCCTGTAAACAAAACATGATACATCCACCCTCGTTTTGCCTGCTGTAATTGTATTCGTAAACGGTACCGTCACCGGAATCCGCATCATAAGCCATTCCGTCCTGGTTCAATCTGGTATCCGCCACTTCGTTATAGCGAAACAGGGCATCTTTGCACTTCCAGGGCCAAATGCCTGCCGCCACCTTTCCGGCACGGTTCTCCGGCTGGCTGTAAATTCTGTCGTTGATTTCACAGGCAACGGAGTCCGCTGTATTATGCTCCACCAACGGACGCAGAGCATACATCGCCGTGATGCCATCGCCTCCTGCCGCTTTCACATAATTGTCCCGGATAACCATATTCTCATGACCGTATTTCAAAAAAGCTTCCTCCGGCAGCTCCGCGCCCCGGAATTTGTCATGGGCATAGGTATAGCCCACAGCAATTCCCCAGCGGCTGACCTTGTATACAAAGCAGCCCTCCACGGTAATATCTTGAAATCGCGCCACGCCGGTAGCTTTTTCATCTCCGGGCTTTAAAGCAGTCATATAAATACCGCCGTTATTCATGTGCTTGTCATAGACATTGCCGTTCACATCATGGATGGAAAGGTTTTGCAAAGTGATACCGCTGCGTACCCCTTTATCCTTTGCCACCACAGCCACACCGGTACGGTTCATCTTATGAGGGGCACTATAGCTTTCCCCCGGGATTTCCGATGCCCGGTTGGTGATTTCGATATCATGGATGCATATATGCTCCGAATCGTACAAAAGCACGGCAGAGGATACATATCCCTGATATACATGGGTGGGAGAATCCAGAGGCGTACCGTAATCCTGATACCAGATCCCCTGTCCTTCTGCTGCGATGATGGGCAGATTTCCCTCTCCCGTCTCTTCCGGGGTATAGGATGCGATTTCGATCGGCTGCTCTTTGGTTCCACTGTCTTTTATCTGTAGAAATTGTCCCACAAAAACGGAATCTCTGGCTAGCAGTACTTTATCGCCGGGATTCAGCATCAGTTTATTTATGGGAAAAAGGCTGGCAAAGGGAGCATCCATGGTCAGCCCGTCATTCGTATCACGCCCGGTTTTCTGGTTGACATAATATGTCCTGTATGAGCTTGTCATAGGCATCCTCCCTCAGTCTTTTTTCGATAATCTGCCGGACATCCTCATAGTCAAACAAGTCTCCATGGTAACGCCCAAACAAATCCCGGTTGTTTTCATAAAATGCCCGCTTTTCTTCCTCGGTAAAATCGGGACAGACACCCAGCTTTTTTATCGTTTCGGAAGGCTGCACGAAATCCAGCTTAAAACGGGTCAGTTCGTATTGGAGATACATGGCAGGGGAATAAAAGCGGGTTCCATAGAACAGTTCCCCTTTTTTTTCAGCCTGCCGGTTTTCTTCATTTTTCCTTCTCCGTCTTTTTTCCAATGCCTCAATACCGGCATCTTCAATGAGTCCGAACCTTTTCGCAAGAAGGAGAGCAGCCTGTGCCTCCTCCCATTCTTTTTTATCCAGACAATAGTTCTGATTCATTATTTCACTGCTCCTGCAATTCCATTAGCAAAACTCTTCTGTAAACACAGGAAAATAATTGCGGTAGGAAGGGTACAAATCAATACACCAAGCATTAACATACCGTAGTCTACGCTGTAGCCACTCTTTAAGTTAGCAACCAGCATTGGCATGGTAACCTGATTGCTGTCCTGTAAAATAATAGTGGGCCACAGGTAGTTATTCCATGCGTTCATAAAGGTTACAGTCATGGCTGCGCCGTAGGTTGACTTCATAATTGGCAGAAACATAGTAAAGAAAATTTTGATCTCACTAAGTCCCTCCAGACGAGATGCCTCAATAATATCGTGGGGGAAAGAACGGGCTGCCTGTCGGAACATCATAATGAGAAAAGGTGTAGAAATCGAAGGCAGTGCCAGTGCAATCCAAGTGTTGACCAGTTTCCAGGAAGAAAACAATTTAAACAAAGGGATCATAATGGCAACAAAGGGAAGCATCATGGCAAGAAGCAGTATACTCATCAGAAGATCTTTGCCCTTATCATGGTAAATCTCAAATCCATATCCCGCAATGGAGCAGACCAGCAATGCGATTACGGTAATCACAATGGCGTTGCGGAAGGAATTGAACATGGCACGTCCCAGATTCTGGTTAGCAATGAGACTTTGATAATTTTCCATCAGATAAGTGCCTGGTAACAGTTTACCCCGGACAATATCAATACTGGAGTTGGTTGCCCCACAAATCATATAATACAGGGGAAACGCCGACAGAAAACTGGCAACGATCAAAATAATATAAGAGATGGTTGTTTTTACTTTAGTCACGTTTGTCACCTACTTTCATCTGAATTGCAGAGAGGAATGCCACACTCACAAGGATAAATACGGAAATTGCCGCTGCGT
>USSP01000313.1 GCA_900557385.1 uncultured Lachnospiraceae bacterium | reverse complement strand
AAACAAATCCAGATTGCGGGAAGGAATCTCCAGTACAGTCTGATGAAACATGGGATCAATATAATCAGGACCGCATTTAAAAGAAACGGGTTGCAGTCCGCGGCGTTTCAGGCATTCCAACAAGCCACAGGTAATTGTTGTTTTTCCGCTTCCGCTGGACGCGGCGGCAATGAGTAATCGGGAAATTTTCACAGATTTAGTTTCCTTTCCGATGTAAAGTAACGATCCAGATCGGGTTCTCTCCCATCATCAGGTGATAGCTTCCCACTTCTCTGGTTCGTGCCACAGTAACCGTAACGAATTCCGTTACAAATTCTGCCGGATCAGAATGCTCATGCAATCCGGAAACAAGCTGCTGGATGGCACTGATGGTTTCTAAGGAAATGGCATTCAATACAATCCAGATGCCAGGATTTTTCACCCATAACGCTTCCAGAATCCTGGCTAAGTTTCCACCGGTTCCTCCGATAAAAGCATGGGTGGGAACAGGCAGAGTTTCCAGAGCCTCCGGCGCTGTACCGGAAATAATCGTCACATTGGATGCTTTACATTTGTTCCGGTTTTTCTTAAGTAATTCCACTGCGTCCGGATTTTTTTCAATGGCGTATACATGACCATCAACCGCGGCCCTTCCGCAGGCAATGGCGACAGAACCGGTTCCGGCTCCGATATCGTATACAATACTGTCCGGCAGAAGTGCCAGCTTCGCTACGGAAACGGCACGAACCTCTTCCTTGGTCATAGGAACCTTGCTGCGTTCCAATTTTGTATCAAAGATTCCGGCAGTAAATTTTATGGGAGCCGGATTCTCCACATAAATAATCGCGTTTCCTTTGCATGTAAAAGAAAGAAAATCTTCCGGTTTCCCGGACAGGATCTGCTCCTGCGGATAGCCCAGATTGTTTCCTACCCACATCGTGATCTCCTGCATTTCAAAGTCGATGCATTGGGCAGCAATTTCCTGTACCGTGCTATCCCCGGAAGCCAGGATAAAAACCTGCTGTTTTGTGAAGAGGTGATGCATCACATCGCAGCTGCGTCCATGACAGCTTAGTAAAGCTGCATTCTGCCAGTCTACCTTCAATTTGGCAGCAAAAGCTGCTACAGAACTGATTCCGGGCAGAACCAGGTAGGAATATCCGGCCTGGGTGAGTTTTTGTCCCAAAGCGCTGGCACCGCTGTAAAAACCGGTATCGCCGGATAAAAGAACGACAATGTGTGGTTTATCTTCATGTTCGCTGATACAGGAAAGAATCTGTTCCGGCTTATAGGCACAATATCGGAGGGCATGAGAATTGTCCGCAGCTTTTAACATACGTTCTGCACCGATCAAAAGATCAGCCTCTTTGATACATGCCTGTACCTCCCCTGTCATCCCGGCAGCATTTCCCATACCGATTCCTGCAAGGGTGATCCGGGGTGTCTTATGTTCCGTGACATTTTCTGGATGTTCCAAAAGAGGCAAAGGGATCTCCTCTATCCGTTGTATCATTTCTTCCATAGAATAGCCGGACTCTTCCGGTCGAAGCAGTACCACAGGAGTAACACCTGCCCGTCTTGCAGCCTCAAGCTTTTCTTCATAGCCGCCTGCTTTTCCACTCTCCTTGGATACCAGAAAGGAGGCATGACTATGCTTCAGCATGGCCAGATTCATCTCTACAGAAAAAGGTCCCTGCATGGCAAAAATATGGCTCACGGGAATACCGGCATCCAGCACCTGCTGAATCAGCCTGGGATTGGGCAGCATTCTGACATATAGACGGGATTTGTCGGAAATTCCCTCTGCAAAGGTCTGAATTTCCTTACTTCCGGTCGTAAGAAAAATAGAGCCCGGCTGCGTTTCCAGATAGCGGACTGCCTGGGATAAATCAGAAACCTTATAAACAAAGGAATCTGTTTCCGTATTTTCATCCATTGACCGAAGCAGTCGAAAATAAGGTAAGTTACATTCCTCTGCAGCCTGCTTAATATTTTCCGTAACCGCTATCGCATATGGGTGTGTAGCATCAATGACACAGGCAAAGGAATGTTCCCTGATCCAGGTAAGCATCTGTTCCTTATCCATTCGTCCGGTGTGAATCTCCACCAGGCTTAGCAGAGATTCCGAAAGTACCTGATCCTGTTGCAGCACCTGTTCTCCGTACTCAGTGGCGACACATACACTGCATGCATATCCTTTGGAAGCCAGTGTTTCCGTAAGGATACGTCCCTCGCTGGTTCCTCCGAAAATTAAAATGTTCTTATCTGCATAGTCTTTCATAGCTGATACCCTCTGGGTGTTACCATTTTTCCGTTAATAACACGGGTCTGGGAATTTCCGATAAATACCGTGGTAAACATATTTACCTGTTTATCACGACATTCCTTCAGTGTACAAATCTCATACTGCTCTCCCTCCCGTCCGATATTTTCAACCAGACCGCATACGGTGTTTTCGGAGGCGTATTCCAGAATCCAGTCACAGGCTTTCTGCAAATAATCGGTCCGCTTTTTACTGGAGGGATTGTACAGGACAATCACAAAATCTCCCTGTGCTGCATGTCGGATGCGGTTTTCAATTTTGGAAAGAGGCGTCATCAAATCGCTTAAACTAATCAGGGCGAAGTCATGGATCAAAGGTGCTCCCAGTACCGCAGCACCTGTCAAGGCTGCGGTGGTTCCGGGAATGATTTCTATCTCCACTTCCGGAAATTGTTCGGACAGTTCCAGAATCAAACCGGCAAGTCCGTAGACCCCTGCATCTCCACTGCAAATCAAGGCAACGCTTTGATTTTCCCGGGCTTTTTCAAAAAC
>USSP01000312.1 GCA_900557385.1 uncultured Lachnospiraceae bacterium | reverse complement strand
TAACGACCAAACCTCACAGAAATGTCACGAGCCACAAAAAATTTCCGCTAAATTCGGCCCCAAATGTCACGAACCTGTGACATTTGAAAAACCGGGAGAAAAATCCCCCGGTTTTCCATGTTCCACAGCCGCATACAGCGGCGCAGGAAGTATTCACTTGATATGGCTGCTCCTGTTATTCATTTACCCGAAGCCGCTCTACGACACTCCGATTGTTAAGGAGTCGGAGTGCGACAACCGGAACGATAAACGCCAGCACCAGAAAAAGAACCAGCATAATCAGCGCAGGCAGCAAGGTTATCTGGAATGTCATCATCATACTGGTAGGACCATTTTCTACAAATGCTCTTAGCAATGTCATGCCAAGTGTCGCCGCAACTAGTGTTCCGACAATCCCAGCCAGCAGCACATAAGAGAAGCTTTCAGAAATCATCATCTTTCGGAGCTGCCGGTTCGTCATACCAATGCTTTGCATGGTGGCAAACTCATGACGGCGGGTAACGATATTGGTCATAACCAGATTGATGAAGTTGATCAGGCCCACCAAAGCAAATACAGCACCTATCATTCCACCAACCAGCAGGACAACATTCTTAATGCCTACAACATTAGCTTTCAGCGTTGAAATAGAGTTATAGGAAACATCGGTGTCCCGCATTAGATAGTTCTCCATATCCTGCTGATACTGTTCCTCTACATCAAAGAGGAAACCATATAAGGTAGGGGTTTCATAAATCTCTTTGAACTTATTTTCTGACATATAGATCTTTGGTCCACCAATATCTGTTGCAATATTAGAACCACCGCCAGTCAAGGTCATTTCATTGCTCGTAACAGCAGCCTTTGCAATCACTGTAAACTCCTCAGTAGGGACTCCATTTTCATAAAATTGAATGGTATCTCCAACCGACAGACCAAAATAATAGGTATTATCCGCACCACCGCTTAAGTTTCCCTTATCGTTATAGTGACTTACTAAAATTACATTGTTGCCATTCCAGAGTTTTTCTTTCAGGACAGACACATTGCTTTCACCCTCAATAATGTCCATCTTGTTCAGGAGATTTTCAGAGAAGCCATACACATTTCCAAGCGGAAGGTTATCCGCAGTCAACGCAGCATAATCCTCTCTATCCTCAGTCCAGCCGAGATTTAATGAATCAGGAAGTACATAGGCATATTTATCCGTATTATCAATTGAGAAAGAAGGCCCCCAATCACAGGCAATATGATCATCCTCAAAAGTATTACGGTATAGGCGGACTTCGTTCATTACACCTGGCTGCTGTTCAATTTCCTCTACCGATTTTTCTGAAACAGTGCAGCTGTGTCCAAATTCATCTCCCCATGCGGCTTGAATGTCCGGGTTGTAAACCGCAAAGTCACTTTTGGTATGGGTTTTGATATAAACATCTTCATCAAAGCTGCCGCTGAAGATAAATACCGAGTTCAGGAGGACGATGCTCAAAGTCAGGGAAACCACAATAAAGACCGTCCGACGCTTATTGCGCTGGAAGTTGGCCTTCGCCATGCGAGGAATAACTGCTCCGGTATTTGTCTTTTTCCGCTTTATGGAAACCGTATCCTGTTCTACATAGCGGATAGCCTCGATAGGTGACACACGGGAGGCTTTCTTCACAGACTTTCTGGTACTGATATAAACCGTAAGCCCGGAGAACAGAATCGCACCTACGATAATACCCAAATATGGAAGTGTGCTGACCTCAATGTTTTTACCACTATAATCGGCAGCAAACATCTGGAGTGCCGCAGGCAGAATACTGCGTCCGAGCAGGATGCCAAAAAGCAGGCCAAATGGTGTACCCATTAAGAATAGATACAGCGCCTGCCGGTTGACCAAACGCTTGATCTGCTGGGAAGTAGTCCCCACCGTCCGTAGCAGGCCATACTGCCGAATATCGTTGGTAACTGCAATCTCGAATACATTGTAGATCAGCAGATACCCACAGAACATGAATAGGACGCCAAATACACCTGCTACCAGCCACATGATAGAGCCGCCGCTGTTGTTGGAAAGGAAAGTGTTGGGGGCTACACGGACATAATTCTCAGCACTTCTATCGTCTGGATTACCACCAATGCTACGGACAAACTCCGAGATGCGCTCCTTTACCATGGAGCTGTCCCGCATAATCACATCAGCATCATAAATGCCACAACCCTCACGCCCTTGAGCAATTTCGTTCATCATCTCCGGATTTTCTTCCATGAAGGCTTTGGAAACAATGACTGATTCCGATTTTTCGTTTGGTGTGTCGTAAATACCGGATACAATCATATCAAAATGATACATCTGGCCGCTTTGACGATTCTTAAATTCAATAGGGATTTCCGCACCTATTTTTTCTTCGATGTTCAGATCCTTCAGTATATTGGCAGAAACCAAAACTTCATTTGCTTTTTGGGGAGCAGAGCCTGTGCGCGGCGTCTGCATCCGAAGCTCCAACTGGGGCTGATCCGCGTAATCAATTTCCGCAAATATCCGGTTGGTGTTGGTCATGATCTCAATAGGTACCCAACAGCCCACCTTTTCAAACATGGAATTTTCTTTTAACTGCTGGAATTGTTCTTCGGAAAGACCCTGTACCAGCGCATCCGCACCAGTGCCAATCATCTTTGCCATGTTGTATTCCAGTGTTCCCTTGGCGCCCATACCAATGGTCAGGACTGCTGTAAAAAGAAAGGTTGTCAGGGCAATCGCAATGGCCGCAATCACATTCCGCATTTTGCTGCTGCGGAAGCTGCGGTTCGCCAGCTTTTTAATGACAGCCTTGTT
>USSP01000311.1 GCA_900557385.1 uncultured Lachnospiraceae bacterium | reverse complement strand
GTCATCCTGTCGTAAAACGGCATACTTCTGGCGACCGTTTCCTGTCGGAATTTTGGTCAGCTTCAATTCCCGGATATCTCTGGAAACAGTAGCCTGCGTCACAGTAAACCCATCCTTTTTCAGGTACTCGGCCAGTTCTTCCTGGGTTTCAATATCATATTTCTCGATGAGTTCCACAATTCTGATATGTCTGGTCTGTTTCATAATTCTCCTCATTTTCCTTGAGCCTTAGCTCATTTTTTTGTGTAAGACCTGTAAGAAGCTCTCCTGATCCAGTTTTACAAATTCCACATGACGCGGACTGCAGGTGATTGAAATCCGCTCTCCGGTCCGGAATGATACCTTTGTCGTCCCATCGAAATTGAGTTCCACCTCCTGCGGTGCATCGTCTCTCCCATAAGGTAGCTCCACGGAAATCTCATCTTCCGGGGAAAGAACGATCGTCCGTGCATTAGTGGTATGGGGACAGATCGGCGTCACCAGAATCATTTCTGCCCTTGGCTCTACAATGGGGCCTCCCGCCGATAAATTATAACCGGTAGAACCGGTTGGCGTGGCAATAATAATGCCATCCGCGCTGAAGGTCAGCAATAACCGGTTATTTACATATACGTTATACGTAATGATACGCAACGAACCTTTCCTGGAAATGACAATGTCATTCAGAGCATCAATCTCATTCCCATCTATGGTTCCCCTTAACATCATTCTTTTCTCTAATTCATAGTCATCCCGGATTAGGCGGTCCAGTGCCGGCTCCAGGTGATCCTGTTCAATCTCCGCCAAATATCCCAGCGTTCCAAGATTGACACCAATTACCGGTATTTCCAGATTGACCGTATCCCTGGAAGCCTGCAAAATGGTTCCATCTCCACCCAGTACGAGAATACATTCCGTCTCTGCAGGAATCCGGGTCTCATCCGTATGGATATCCTCTTGTCCTGTCTGTTCCTGAATTTCACAGGCACAGCCATTCTTTTCCAGATAGCTACGGATTCGTTCCGTAGTGACTCTGTCCGGATCCTTCTGGTTATTGGTAATCACATAAAAATGTTTCATGCTTTGTCCAAATCCTCGTGAGCTGCTGCAACCGTGCGCCGGAGCAAATCCTGTAACGACTCCGTATAGGAGCAGCCGCTTTTCTTGTCTATGATTTCACGAAGTGCCTTTTCTGCAGCTTCCTCCGTACATCCTTCCAGTTCTGCGTTTCTCTCCGGGTCTTTTTCCAGATAAACCAGATATTCGATATTTCCCTCCGGTCCTTTGATGGGAGAAAATTCCAGATTTAAAATACGAAATCCCACCAGGTCTGCAAAATCAATGATTTTGTGAACGACTTCTTCATGAATTTCCGGTTCTCTTACCACACCCTTTTTACCAACTTTCTCTCTTCCGGCTTCAAATTGAGGTTTGATCAGGCAAACCATTTGTCCACCGTCCTTCAAAAGGTTTCTCGCCGGCAACAGAATCTTGGTCAAAGAAATAAAAGATACATCCACCGATGCAAAATCCAGCTGATCCTCAATATCATCGGGTGTCATGTAGCGGAAATTGGTCTTTTCCATACAGACTACCCGTTCGTCGTTGCGAAGCTTCCAGGCAAGCTGTCCATGTCCCACATCCACAGAATATACTTTCACAGCTCCGTTTTGCAGCATGCAGTCGGTAAAGCCGCCGGTGGAGGCTCCGATATCCATGCAGATCTTTCCATCCAGAGTCAGACCGAACCGGTTCATTGCCTTCTCCAGCTTCAGCCCTCCCCTGCTTACATATTTCAGGGCAGTTCCCCGAACCTCAATGTGTACCTTGGACTCATCAAAGCTTGTCCCTGCCTTATCCTCTCTCTGTCCGTCCACAAAGACATCTCCCGCCATAATGACAGCTCTTGCCTTTTCCCTGGACTGTGCCAGTCCCTGTTTCACCAACAGGACATCCAGCCGTTCCTTCATCATCTATCCCTCTCGGTTTTCTACACACATAATTTTACGGGCTATACTTTCTCCATCCAGTCCCAGTTCTTTTTTCAGCAAGTCCACATTACCGTGCTCCACATAAGCATCGGGAATGGTAAAGCTTATAAGCCTTGCCTGTAAGCCCCGGCGATCCATACTTTCCCGTACCTTCTCGCCGTATCCGCCGCTTGCCACGTTTTCTTCCATGGTGACAAACAGCCGGTGGTCTTTCGCTGCCTCCGCAAGCACTTCCTCATCAATGGGCTTCACAAAACGGGCATTGACTAGGGAACAGGACATTCCCTGCTCCTTCAGAAGTTCCCGTACCTCCAGTGCGGTTTTTACCATACTTCCTACGGCAAGAAGTACCACCTCTGACTCTTTATAAATCCATTCTGCCCTTCCCAGTGCAATGGGTTCTCTGTACTCCCGTAGTCCGTCAAAAGCTTCACCTCTGGGATAACGCACGGCAATAGGTGCCCCGAAATTCACTGCAAATTTCAGCATATCGGATAATTCCCATTTATTTTTCGGTGCCATGATATGCATATTGGGAATGGACGACAGGAAAGATAAATCAAAAATACCCTGATGGGTCTCTCCGTCACTTCCTACCAATCCGGCACGGTCGATTGCAAAGGTCACCGGCAGATTCTGGATACAGACATCATGCAGAATTTGGTCATAGGCTCTCTGTAAAAAGGAAGAATAAATAGCAACGATCGGGCGCATCCCTCCGGCTGCCAGACCGGCAGCAAAGGTCACTGCATGCTCTTCCGCAATTCCCACATCGAAAAACCGATCCGGGAAAATATTGTGGAACCGTTTCAGACCTGTTCCATCCGCA
>USSP01000310.1 GCA_900557385.1 uncultured Lachnospiraceae bacterium | reverse complement strand
CCGTCCCATGGGGATACCAGCCTTCCAACTTTCCACCAGTTCCCGGGCAGTTGCCGCATGGAAAGGAGTATCAATGGTACCGGGAGAGACTGCATTTACCCGAATCCCAAACTGGACCAGATCCTTGGCCAGACCACGGGTGTAGCTCTGAACAGCTCCCTTGCTGGCACTGTAAATAGCAGCACCGGGACCGCCACCGGAAGTAACCGCAATGGTGCTGAAGTTTACAATAGAAGGATTGGTTCCCTTTTTCAGGAGCGGCAGACAAGCCCGGGTCACAAAGAAGACGCTGTCAAAGTTCAGGGCCATTACCTTCCGCATAAATTCGGTAGGCATATCGGTGATCTCATGCCGGCCGCCCAGGCCGCCAACTGCATTTACCAGCAGATCCACACTGTCAGCTTTTTCGGAGATCCGGGCAAAGGTTTCGTTGACCGATTCCTCCTTGGTCACATCACAGAGATAGTAGGATGCCTTGATTCCCTCCTCTGCCAGAGCCTTAAGGGTCGGTTCCTGCTGTTTTTCATCGAAAGATACTACAATGATTTCATATCCTTCCCGTCCCAGAACCTGTGCGGTGGCAAAACCGATCCCGCTGGAACCGCCTGTAATTACTGCACGCATACAAAATACCTCTTTTCTTTTTGATTGAATATTCGATTGATTATACTGCGTAGCCCATCATCTTGGGCAGGAATTCCACAATGGGAGGGAAGAAGGTGACTAGCACCAATCCCACAACCATAGTAGCATACAAGGGGAGAAGGGCCTTGGTAACCTTCTCAATGGTGGTTTTGCCCACCGAACAGCCAACAAAAAGCGCATTGCCCACGGGAGGAGTGCAAAGTCCCACACAAAGGTTATAAACCATCATCACGCCAAAATGGGTGGTGGACATGCCGAAGCTCTGAACCACCGGCAGCAGGATAGGAGTGCAAAGAAGAATCAGGGGAACCATATCCATAAAACAGCCCAGCACCAGAAGCATAATGTTGATAATGATCAGAATTACATAATAATTGTCCGAAATGCCGAGCAATGCATTGGTAAGCATGGTGGGGACCCGGAGGTAGCTCATCATAAATCCAAAAGCTCCGGCAGAACCGATAAGGGCATAAATCATGGCCAGGTTTTTGGTGCAAGTAAGGAGTATCCGGGGCATCTCCCGAATCTTCAGCTCTTTATAGAAAAACACTGATACCACGAAAGCCCAGACACAGGCGATGGCCGCAGATTCCGTTGCAGTGAAAATTCCGGAGAGAACACCGCCCAGAATAATGATTACGGTCATAAGGGCCGGGATTGCCTTGCCAATCACCTCGAGCCGCTCTTTCCAGGATTTCCGCTCGCCGTAGGGATAATTCCGCTTTACAGCCAGGAAATAGCAAACGATCATGAACAGAATTCCCAGGGTGATACCGGGTACAGCACCGCCCATAAAGAGGGCACCGATGGAGCATCCGCCTGCCGCCAGAGAATACATGACCATGTTATGGCTGGGAGGAATCAGAACGCCCTGGCAGGAAGAAGCCACGGTAACTGCCACCGAAAATTCCCGGTCATAACCTCCATCCACCATCATGGGCACCTCAATGGAGCCCAGAGAGGAAACATCTGCCACAGCAGAGCCGGACATGGATCCGAACAGCATAGAGGCCAGTACATTCACATGGGCCAAACCTCCCCGGATATGCCCCACGCAGGCGTCCGCTGTTTTCAAAAGCCGATCTGAAATTCCTCCGGAGCCCATGATTTCCCCCGCCAGTACGAAGAAGGGAATAGCCATCAGTGTAAAGGAGTTGATGGAAGCAGAATAGTTTTGAATCAGGGTCATAAGAGGGATTTTGCAGTAAATCATGCAGGCTCCCGTTGCAATACAAAGGGAAAAAGTGATGGGAAGATGCAATATGATTAGGGCAAAAAACAACCCCATCAGGATAGCTGCTGCTACGGTTGGATTGACCATCAGTTGTTTCCTCCTTCAGGTTTCTTTTCGAAGAAAACCGGAGCCGGAAGCAAATCGTCCCGCTTGGTAATCTTGATCAGGGCAAAATAGATGATAAAGAATCCGCAGACCGGAATGATCCAGTACATAGTGCACTTGGGCCATCCGGTGGCCGGAAGCTTAGAGGTGGTAGTAGAGCGGGTAAGCTTTACCCCATAATACATAAAGAAATATCCCACGATCCCTACATGCACCCAGTTGATGTAGAACAGAATCTTCTGGAGTTTTTTAGGGAACATCTGGTAGAACATTTCAATCCCAATATGAAGGTTTCTCTCCACACCCACAGCGCAGGTGATAAAGGCCATCCAGACCATAAGCATCAGAGCCACTTCCTGACTCCACCGAACAGTACCGCCCATTACCTGCCGTACAAAAACCTGAGCACTGACGATAATCACAATAGACAGCAGGACAAGGCAGGCAAATACCAGAAAGACATGGTAAAGAAAATTCAAAAATTTACAGATTGGTTTGACCAATGAGTCCATTAAAACATTCCTCCTTCCGAAAAGCCGTCCGTAACGGATTACGGACGGCAGAAAACCTTCAGATTCAGAATCACTCCTGCATAGCCTTGAACTGGTTGACGATATCGATGTACTGGCTGCAGTACTTGTCGGGCATACCGGCAGGAGCATCAATGAACTCCTGCAGCTGGGCATCAGTAAGTTCATAGACGGTAACGCCGCTGTCCAGAGCTTTCTTGAGAGCTTCCGCCTCATAAGCCTCGTATACCTCACGCTCGTAAACCACAGAGTCATAGGCAGCTTCCATGAAAATCTGCTGAATTTGCCCAAGTAGAAATG
>USSP01000309.1 GCA_900557385.1 uncultured Lachnospiraceae bacterium | reverse complement strand
CGGCCGTTTTGCGCGGACGCCTTCGCGCCCTGCTGCGCAAAGGCGGCTTCCTGCCGGGAAATCGGGCGGCAATACGGCCGGAGATTTGCCTGCCCCAGACGTTTTTCTGCTGGGAAGCCAGCTCCTCCTGGTTCACGCTGGAGTAGCCGGAGGAGCGATTTGTCCAGTAGTGGATGTTTTCGTCTTCATAGGTTGCAAACTGATTCATTCTATCTTTCCCCAATCATCGTGCTTCCTTGACAGACAGAGGGTTATTTCTGCCCATCACTGATAAATTCATCATAACATAGAAAATCCCCCCAAAGAAGCCCCCTGGGGGGATAAAATATTCATTTGACTGCATAAACACCAAACATTGGCGCATTTACAAGGTCAGCTTCTCCCAAAATCCGCTTCCCCACAGTCAGGTCTGTCTGGCAGGAGCGGATGCCCAGGCTTTTCAGCACCCGTTCATCCCACTGGGGGCGAGGCTGACCAATGTCCATTGCCAGGGTGATGGAATCATTTTCCTGCTGTAATTGCGCCGTCATGCCAACATGCCCATAGGGGCTGTCCGGAGCAACACTCCGGTTCTGAGTGCTTTCACTGCGGACGTTGGCGGCATAGTCTGCGTCGAAATTCATAAGAATACCGCCCTTCTTCAGCACCCGGAACCACTGCGCATAAGCTGTTTCCGGTTCCGGCAGTGTCCAGGTCAGGTTGCGGCTGAGCACCACGTCAAAGCATTCATCCTCAAATTCCAGCGCCTGGGCATCCATTTCCCGGAAGGTGATGGAAAGCCCCATTGCTTCTGAAATGGCGCGGGCCTCCTCCAGCATGGCGGGGGTCAGGTCGATTCCCGTCACCTGATGCCCCAGCGCTGCCATGAGAATTGCAAAAAAACCGGTGCCGGTTCCAATATCCAGAATGTGAAGTCCGCTGCCATTCGGAAGGTGAGACTGTAGTTCTTCTTGCCAACGCCTGCCCATGGCGCTGCCCAGCTCATTTTTTCGCACAGTTCCAAAATCGTGGGAGCGGGCTGTCCAGTAGCGCATGATACGGCTTTCAATATCAAGTTCAGTCATGTATGTTGTTCTCCTTGCTTTCTGCCCCGTTGGGAATTTCTCTTACTGCCGCGCTGTCCGCTTTTCAGGATTCTTCCACCATCAACTGGCAGAGGATGGCATCCAGCTTCGCATTGACCATATCAAAATCTGCCACTGCATCCATGATTTCCTCGTAGGCTACGTCTTTTCCGGCATCGTGGAGCTGAGAAGCGAGGGTGGCAACCTCCTGGGCATGGGCATCATTGTGACTGACAAGATAGCGCATCATTACCAGCAGCTCCTGAATCGGCGTTGCACCGCTAATGGGTTTGTGCTCGTGGTAAACATCCCCGTGAGAATGGGTGTGGGTGATGCCGCCGTGGCTGTGGGTCAGGGGAGAATGTTTGACACCGCTGACTTGATACATCCGGCTGTTGGAAATCATCACCTCCACCGTAAAATGAGGGTTAAAGAGTTTTACAAGCTCCTCAGCCTCCATCAGTCCGTTTGACACCTTGCTGGCTGCACCGGAATGGTGGTTGTCAATGGATTCCCGGCAGGCTCCGTGGGCAATGGTCATCCGTCCGCCATCTTTCAGAAGTCCGGCCAGTGTGCGAATCAGCAGCTTTGGATTTGGAAAGTGGGGGAAAGCGTTATACACTACAATTCGGTCGAATTTTTTCTCAAAGGGATACGCTTCCACATCTCCGCAGATAATCTCCACGCTTTCCGCATTACAGAATTTCTGGGCAGCTATTTTTGCCATTTCCGGGGAAATATCAATTCCGGTGACAGATGCTGCACCACGCTGCAAATAGTAGGGAATCATGACCCCGGTACCACAGGCAACATCCAGAATATCCATCCCTGCTCCGACTTCGGCATTGTCCAAAATAATATTGATAATCTCATCATTTTTGACCATATTTGCGTCCCAGGTGGGGGCGTAGCGGTCAAAAAAAGCAATAACATCCTTCTTCTCCATCTGAAATACCTCCTGATTAAGCCGGACGCAGTCTCACAAAAAAAGACTGCGTCCAAATCATTATAAATTTTATTTAAAATACTTACTATTTTAGGAGTCGTACGATAGTTCACCAAAAGATTTATCGATTTATTGAAAATATTAAAATAAGTTTCAAATTCTCCATTATAATTACGATAAATCTGCTGCATCTTATCCCCTAACAAATACAATTTACTCTTCTTTCCTATCATAGAAGAATAAAATATTTGTAATACATCAGTTGCAGTATCTTGATATTCATCAATAAATACCACCTGATATTTATCAGAAATTTTTTTCTTTATTACTGGAAATCTTTCGACGGCCAATCTTGTAAAAGAAATTAAATCATCATGCCCTAAAGCTCCCCTATACAGAGAATTAAATGGTGCTTGATTATAAGAAATCATAGTAATATTAGAACGCACAATTTCAGGTGTCAAACCACCATATTTTTCTATATATCTCATATTACTTTCCGCCCAATTGCCATTCTGTGAAACATTTTCTATACGTTCCACAATCTGATTTTTATATACTTCCCAATATAATTCCAAAATTGATTCATGTGAAAAAAAACTCCCGATAAAATCATTAATAAAACTATGTATCGTTCCAAAATACACCCTATTACTATCTACATCTTTTCCAAGTTCTTCTGCCGCACGATTTGTATAGGTAATGCATAAAACATTATCATTTGGATTTTGCAAAAGGTATTTCCTAACATTCTTCCTTATCCAAGTTGTTTTTCCACTTCCTGCAGGTGCATTTACTAAAAAGA
>USSP01000308.1 GCA_900557385.1 uncultured Lachnospiraceae bacterium | reverse complement strand
CTCTGGATGACATCCAGCTCAGTAGGCATGGAGTCCATTTCGGTACGAATCATTGCGCATGCTTCATCCACCAGGTCAATGGCTTTATCCGGCAGGAAACGGTCAGAGATGTAACGGTTGGACAGCACCGCAGCGCTGACTAGGGCATTATCCATAATCTTAACGCCATGGAATACCTCATAACGTTCCTTCAAACCACGGAGAATGGAAATGGTATCCTCTACCGTAGGCTCTTCCACCATAACCGGCTGGAAACGACGCTCCAGAGCCGCATCCTTCTCAATGTACTGGCGGTACTCATCCAAAGTAGTGGCACCGATACAATGCAGCTCACCTCTTGCCAGCATAGGCTTTAACATATTACCGGCATCCAGTGCTCCATCGGTCTTACCTGCACCGACAATGGTATGAAGTTCATCGATGAACAGAATGATCTGGCCATCGGAATTTTTTACATCCTCCAGAACAGCTTTCAGCCGTTCCTCAAATTCACCACGATACTTGGCACCTGCTACCAGTGCTCCCATATCCAGTGCAAAGATCTTTTTATCCTTTAAGCCCTGGGGTACATCTCCCTGGACGATTCGCTGTGCCAATCCCTCTACGACTGCGGTTTTACCTACACCGGGTTCACCGATCAGCACCGGATTGTTCTTGGTCTTACGGGAAAGAATCCGTACCACATTCCGGATTTCATTATCTCTGCCGATTACCGGATCAAGCTTCTGGTTTCTGGCTTTCTCCACCAGATCCTGACCATATTTGGCAAGGGTATCATAGGTTGCCTCCGGGTTATCACTGGTGACACGCTGATTGCCTCTCACTGTAGACAATGCCTGTAAGAACCGCTCTCTGGTAATGCCATACTCTTTCCAGATTTCTTTGATTTCCTTATTCGGGTACTTAATCATGGCAAGGAACAAATGCTCCACAGAGACATATTCATCGCCCATCTGTTTTGCTTCATCCTCTGCATGTACCAAAACTTTATTTAAATCTGCTCCTACATAGAGCTGACCGCCCTGGACTTTCACACGTTTTTCCAGAGCACTCTCTACACGCTTTTTGAAATGATCTGTCTGAATGCCCATTTTCTCAATCAATTTCATGATCAAGCTGTCATCCAGGGTAATCAGGCTGTAAAGCAGATGTTCCTGCTCCATTTCCTGGTTACCGTATTCATAAGCAAGCTTTTCCAATCGGTTTACCGCTTGCATGGAGTTTTGTGTAAATTTAGAAATATCCATAATCATAACGCTCCTTTCTATCTGCTATTTTTCCGAATCCCTTTTGACTTTCCTTAGCCCTCAATCGCAATATACTTCGGTGTCTCCACCTTCTGTTTCTTCTCTGCCTTGGGGACATCCATGGTCAATACACCGTCCTTGAATTTGGCAAGAATGTCTTCCTGGGTTACCTGACTTCCTACATAGAAGCTTCTCTCATAGTGACCGCTGTAACGTTCCTTGCGGATGTAATTCTCTTTCTTATTCTCCTTCTCCTCTTTCCGTGCTGCATAGACGGTAAGGTATCCATCCTTCAGCTGTGCATGAATGTCATCTTTGGAGAATCCCGGAAGTTCCATCTCTATAATATAGGAATCCTCGGTTTCTTTTATATCCGTACTCATGGCGTTCACACTGCGGACACCGGTGCCATAGGAGTTTCCTCCAAAGAAATCACGGAACATATTATCTACTACATGGTCTTCAAAAATACTAGGTCTTAACATAACAATTTCCTCCCTGCTTACTCATTTCCTATGTTGAATTATTGTTTGCTCTGTTCTATTAGTTGTATAACTATTTACAATTATGTTATATCGCAAATTATTAGCACTGTCAACAGGTGAGTGCTAATTTGTTCTAAAATAAATCTTAAGTTTTTGTGAAGAAATTATTCTAAAATTATTGCACCATAGTAAAAAGCAACTGCCTTTTTTTGCCTGCATCATCCGTTAAAATATTCTTTATAATGTTGGGAATTTTTATTTTCCCGAAAATCTGCTTTAATGAAAGGATTTGTTTTTATGAAGTTCAGAAACACCTTACTCCTTTTCACAAGTGCACTGCTTCTATGCCTGTTTCTTTCCGGCTGTGGCAGGGGCGAAGAAACAACGGTGACTTCTACAGAGGAGGTAATTACCATGGAAAGTCTCACCCAGGAGACAGAAGTATTAACGGATACTCTTAACCGGGAAAATTATCATACGGAACTCTTCGGAGAAAATGTATACCTTTTCTCCCCAGAAGATGATATGGAAGAGGTACAGTCTATTTTGAACCGGTTATGGAACAAACAGGAAACCAATCAGTTCGGTGATGACCGAATCGCTGTCTATTTCCTCCCCGGTGATTACCCGGAAGAACTTTCTGTCAAAGTCGGCTACTACATGCAGGTTGCCGGTCTGGGCTCTACTCCGGATGCTGTGAGTCTGGCACATCTGGACTGCACTGCCACCTGGCTTGGAGATGACAGCAATCATAACGCTACCTGCAATTTCTGGCGTGGAGTAGAAAATCTATCAGTCCGCAATAATGTAATGTGGGCCGTTTCCCAGGCCACCTTTATGCGTCAGGTACATCTGGAAGGGGCACTCTTCCTCCACGACAGCTATGGGTGGGCAAGTGGCGGTTTTCTCGCCAACTCCAGAATTGATAAACTGGTGGATTCCGGTTCCCAGCAGCAATGGCTTTCCAGAAATACGGACTGGTTGGCATGGAATGGAGAAAACTGGAATATGGTCTTTGCCGGGATCGGTGAGAATAAAGCCCCCGCCGGAACCTGGCCCGGAACAAAGTATACCACGCTCCCTAA
>USSP01000307.1 GCA_900557385.1 uncultured Lachnospiraceae bacterium | reverse complement strand
GATTTATGATGAGAGGAAGAATGTCAGAAAATATTAAGCCCAACCGTAAAAACAGAAAAAAGAGATTTGCCATTCTGGTGCTTGTGCTGGTTCTTGTACTCGGTGCATGTGGGTTTGTATTGTCAAAAAGTCCCAGGGTGCGGATGCTCTTGTCTGTGGTACACTTTTCCGAGACAACCTTGAAAAGCCCGGAATATCTGTTATATAACATCGACATCATGGAATTGTTCCGTGATTACGGGAACGGAGATGTGCAGGTTAGCGGAAAGGCGGGACTGGTAAATATTGATGGTGTTGCGGCATCGATTTCTGTGGATCTGGATGCTGCCCGGTCTTTTCAACAACGACGGATGGCAATGGATTCCACCCTAAAGGTACTTGCAGCAACGGCCGGTGACATTCAGTTCTATGGGGAGGATGAGACGGTTTATCTGGTGGCACCCCTTTTAGGTGATTTTGGCTATGCCTTTCCCACGGGAATTGATTTGTTTATGAAGATGCCGGAACTGACCTCCGACATTAACCGGAAGTGGTTTCATGATAACAGTGCCAATATTGTGCAGTTGATGACCCAGATTTCTATGGAGGATACCGGAGAGATTCTGGAAGATGCAGATGGAACGAAAAGTGAGAAATTTGTGGTGACGATTCCCGAAGGCTGCGGACACTTTATCTGGGAACTGTTAGGCATGGAAAACCCGGATTACGATGTGGTAGTGTCCATGTATCTGACGGAAAAAAATCATCTCCGCCGCATGGAAATGGATCTGTCTGATGTAATCGATGGGATGAGCATGGTCATTGACGGGGAAAGTGTGGGTACCTGTGTGATGACCTATAAGCTCCCGGATGAGGAACAGGCGCAGCTGACACTGGTGCGCAACCCGAAGAGTAAACGCTGGATCGACATGACAGGCACTTATACCACCAATACGCAGGAAACCTATACCATCACGGCACAGATTACCTGGGAGGAGGCAGAGAAGGGCTTTGCCATGGATATGAAGAAACTGGTGATCTGTCGGGACGAAGAGACCTTGGCAGAAGGGTATTTCAAGGGAAATGTGGTACCGGCAAAGAAACTGCCGGATGTCTTTCACGGACAGGCATCGTATCTCTACAGTCTGGAAGAACTGGACTGGCGGGAAATCCGGGAGGACACCAGCAGCTTTGTGCAGCGAGTATTGGATAAGCTGTAAATGATTTTAGTCATTGTCTTTCACTTGGGCGTAGCAGGTGTAGCGATTGCCACGGTGATTTCCAACGTATTAAGTTCCTCCCTGGTGATGATTGGGATCCCGGCGGGAATCCAGGGAGCCATCTTCTCTGTTTCCAATGTATTTATCCAGAGTGGAATCAATTCCTTCGGAGAAAATGCCATCGCGGGATCTTCCACGGCATTGAAATCTTTTTACTTTACTTGCTGCATACGATATGATACACTTACCCTATCTTTGGAAAGAAAGGAGCGCACTATGAGCTGGAAAACAACGAATCTTCACCTCATGAAAGGTAACTTTTTGGCTGTTTACGGGGATAGTGCGCTCTTTTTTCGGTAAATAGCTTAGAATACCAATAAGACCATTATCTCCTTATCAAATTTCTATGTGAAATTGAAAGGAGATTTTTTTATGCAAAAATTTCATAGTAAAAGTCAGATGAAGAAGTTATACGCCATGACTACCGTGGGATATTTCCAGATAGCGGGAGCGTCCTGGGTGGCACTTCTGGCAATGCGGGGGTTTTCTATGTTGGAGATCGGTATGTTGGAGAGTATCTTTCATATAGTAAGCTTCTGCTTTGAGATTCCTTCCGGTGTGGCTGCCGATGTGTTTGGACGAAAGAAAACCCTAGTGCTGGGACAAATATGTTCCCTTCTATCTTCCGTGCTCATGATTTTGTCCGGCGGATTCTGGACAACGGCGCTTGCCATCGGGTGCAGTGCCCTTAGCTACAATCTGGCTTCCGGCACAAGAGAGGCATTAGCCTACGACAGTCTGAAGCAGGACGGTCGGAAGAAGGATTACAACCGGTTCGTTTCCCAAGAAATGATGCTCTACCGGATTACCAATTCTACGGCGACCCTTTGCGCGGGGCTGGCGATTTATCTGGGGTACCGGAAAGCCTATCTGTTGGACTGCCTGTTTGGAGTTGGAGCCATACTGATAGGATTTGGGCTTCACGAAATACAGCCGGAGAAAGCGGAAAAACAGGCAAGAGAACGGCTGGTAAATGTGTTTACGGAAAGCTGGAAATTCTTAAAAGAAAACAAAACGGCCAAAGAGATTATGATGGTCAATGCCTTGGTGGGAGCGGTGTCTACCCTGGTTCTCTTTTTCCTCCAGGCCAAACTTCCCCTTGCCGGACTGGAAAATGCGCTGCTTGGACCGGCACTTTTCATTATGGGACTGGGAGCTGCCCTGGGAGCCAGAATGGTAGTGCATTTTTCCGGCAGCCTCTATCGCAAAATTTTGTTGTGGAGTACCATGGGCGTGGTGTTTGCTTTTGCTATGACTTTTACGGGAAATCCATATGTGATGATTGTGGGAGGTTTCCTGGGGGCTTTTTCCGATGACTTCCTGGAAGTGCGGACGGATGTTCTTTTAAATGACATGATTCCCTCCGGACAGCGGGCAACCCTGGTCTCCGTCAATTCCTTCCTCTTTTCCATGGTAATGATCCTTATGTCCACGGTAATGGGATGGGTGATGGGAACGTGACCGCTGTTAAAATCTACGTTGAATTTTACAGCTTTTTGTGTATAATAAAAGTAGAAGAAACAATTTGAAATCAAAGGAAGGAGCTGAAAGAATATGGCAA
>USSP01000306.1 GCA_900557385.1 uncultured Lachnospiraceae bacterium | reverse complement strand
AGGCGGGCGCCCGGGGAGAACTCGGCAACGGCGGCACACCGTATTTTTATGATGCGCAGAATCGTTTTGATCCGAACGCGGCGGCGTTTGTTCTCGGAAAACGGCGGATTTTTGATTTAATCGTCAAATATCTGGCATTGTCGGAAACCGAAGTCTTTGCGTTGTACACGAAACTGCAGCGCGACGGCGAGGACGTTAAACGCGAACTGGAAGTCTGACAGCAACGGGGGTAATGGAGCTTTGGTATTGGGAGAGGCGGCGGCGGTGGGGGGGTGGGGGGGGGGGTTGGCCACCGAGGGGGGGTCGGCCAGCCCCCCCCGCCACTTCATCAATCCACTTTAACAGCTGTCCTCCAAACAGCCGTCCAAATCCGTTAATATCCGGATAAATCACTACATGTACCTGCTCCGTCATTGAATCTGTGACTTTCTTTGGTTCCATTATGTTCTCCGTTTCTAGCTGACCTCCTCCAGCTGGGAGGTATACAGCCTGTAGTAATACCCCTTCTTTTCCATCAGTTCATCGTGGGTTCCTACTTCCATAATACCACCATCGTCAATATACATAATTTTGTCACAGTTTCGGATTGTAGAAAGCCGGTGGGCTATGATAAAGGAGGTGCGTCCCTGCAGCATGGCATTCAGACCTACCTGAAGTGCTTTCTCCGTCTGTACATCAATACTGGAAGTTGCCTCATCCAGAATGAGAATAGCCGGATCGGACAGCAGCGTTCTTGCAAAAGAAATCAACTGTTTCTGCCCCTGGCTCAACATGGAACCACGCTCACGTACCTCTGTCTGGTAACCATCCGGCATTTTGCTGATAAAATCATCTGCACACACGATTTTGCTGGCATGAATAATTTCATCCAGACCAGCATCCAGTTTTCCATAACGGATATTATCTTCAATGGTTCCGGAAAAAATAAAGCTGTCCTGCATCATGATTCCCATCTGTGATCTGAGAGAACGAATGGTCACCTGAGAGATATCCTGGTCATCAATCAGAACTCTGCCTCCATTTACGTTATAAAAACGAGAAATTAAGTTGACAATCGTACTCTTTCCCGCGCCGGTAGGTCCTACCAATGCTACACTTTCTCCGGGATTCACCGTAAAGGACACATCTTTTAAAATAGTTTTACTCTCATCATAGGCAAATACTACGTGGTCAAAGGTAACCTTCCCCCGGATTTGCGGCATTGTCACTGCATTTTCACAATCCTTCACCGCCACCGGCTCATCAATGGTCTCAAAAATTCTCTCCAGATAAGCAATATTATTGATAAAATTATTAAAAATATTTCCCAGATTCATAATGGGCTGCCAAAAATAGGAAGCGTAGCTGGAAATTGCCACAATGGTTCCCACCGATTTACTACCCTGTCCGAAAATCACCAGACCAAAGAGGAAAATGGCTGCCCGGACGCAGACAGAAATAGAATCAATCCCCGGCCATACCATATTGGCATAGCTGACAGCTTTAAACCAGGTATGTCTGCAATCCTCAGAAATGTTCTCAAAAATTTTTTCATTTTCTTCTTCCCTTGCAAAAATCTGCGTGATTCTGGCTCCTACAATATTTTCCTGCAGATAAGCATTTAAGTTGGAATTCTTGTTGGAAACAGCCTGCCATGCCTTTCTCTGCCTATTTTTAATCCAGAACATGAAAAGCATGAGAACCGGTACGCCACACAAAACCACCAGTGCCATCTGTACATCTACCAGAAACATAAAAATGACAATAAACAAAAGGTTAAAGCTTTCCAGCACAATATTAATCAGTCCATTAGAAAGCATATCTGAGACTGAGTTTACATAATTCACTACGCGGATGAGAATTTTTCCATGCGGTCTATCATCATAGTACTGAAAAGGTAATTCCTGTAAATGTCCAAACAGATCTTTCCGAATATCATAGATGATGTTCTGACTCACTTCTACCATAATACGGCTGCGAATCGTGGTAAAAATAACGCTGACTATATAAATCCCCACCAAGGCTCCCACCAGGGAAAACAGCAGCTGCAGATTTTTGTCGGGAATGGCAACATCCAGTGCCCGTTGAATGACCATAGGCGCTACATAGCCAAAGGCTCCGCCGATTCCGCTCAGGGTAATTGCCAGTACCATCTGCTTCCAGTATTTCTTTATATAAGAGGATGCCCGCAGTAAATGTCGGATGTCAAAGGGTTCCTCTAAGGTCTCATCCTGTTTATAGGTATTTCGTGCCATACATGCCTCCTAAAGTTCTTCCAATCCGGTCTGTAATTTGACCAGTTCATAATAATAACCCCGCTTTGCAATCAGCTCCTCATGGGTTCCGCTCTCCACGATATAACCATTTTGCAGGACGATGATCTTGTCTGCTGTCTTGGTTGTGGAAATTCTCTGGGCGATAATAATCTTTGTACAGGGGAAATCCAACTCTTTCAGAGAATTTTGGATCTGCTTCTCTGTCTCCATGTCCACCGCCGATGTAGTGTCATCTAAAATGAGAATGGAAGGCTTCACTGCCAAAGCTCTCGCCAGGGAGATTCTTTGCTTCTGTCCACCGGAAAGTCCTACTCCCCGCTCCCCTACAATCGTGTCATAGCCTTCCGGCATTTTGGCAATAAAGTCAGAAGCAGCGGAATATCTGGCGAACTTCACCACTTCCTCCTGGGTAATATGGCTGTCACCATAAGCGATATTTCCCTCAATGGTATCGGAATATAGCAGTACATCCTGGGTTGCCAGTCCAATCTGCTTTCTGAGATCAACAAGTTTCAGATCTTCCACCGGGATTCCGTCAATCAGGATTTCTCCTTTGACAGGCTCATA
>USSP01000305.1 GCA_900557385.1 uncultured Lachnospiraceae bacterium | reverse complement strand
TTTCGCTTTGCCGAAAGGAGTCTCACTTATAAGAAAACCTCCCATGAAGACATGAGAGGTGAAAGTTCTTATCTAAACTCTTTTCCTCGGTAGGCGGTTTCCTCTTACGCTCCGGAAAGTTCCTTCGCACCTACTGTCTTCGGCATGGTTCATGACGAACCTTAGATACAATAGCATTAAACCAGTGTTTTGTCAACTATTTTATAATAATTTCATGCATGATTTTTTAAGCCGGTGATTTTTAACGAGCCATCGAATATCATTGTATCAGGATGCCATCTTCATTCAGGGTAACCCCGGCAGAAAGCTCACGCATCTCATTTAAAATCCGTTCTTTCTCCGAGCCGGTGGCAAGAAAGGTTTCACAGCCCTGCTGTCTAGCAGGAATAAATCGTACCTGTGGTGCATGCTCTCCGTTCATGGAGATGGTAACTTGCAGTAACCCCGTATCCAGATCCTTCGAATTAAACCAGAAATTTCCCAGGCTGTAAATCACCGGCACGCCCTCTATTGCTGCCATTTTTTGCAGACAATGGGGATGGTCTCCCACGATCAGATCTACACCCGCCCGGGCAATCTGGGCTGCCTGCTTTTCCTGTGCCCAGTCAATCTCTGTGGAATTTTCCGTTCCCCAGTGAATATAAACCACCAAGTAGTCGCACTGTTGTCTCACCTGGGTGATTTTCTGCAGCAGTGCATCAATATTCCAACAGCGGAACACTCCGGGGGTGTTTTCCGTTGCTCCTTTTGTATCTGGATTGTCCAGTCGCTCAATCTGTGTCGCTGACAGGATTCCTATTTTATAATCATTCACCACAAAGAATACCGCATCGGAGGCTTCCTCGATATCCTGTCCGGCGCCCACATAGGGGATATGCAGCTGCTGTAAGGCAGCAAAAGTATCAAGCAACGCATCCTGCCCATAATCAAAAGCATGATTATTTGCCAAAGAAACCACATCCACACCCATGTCGGTCAAAAGATCTGCATTCTGCGGATTTGCACGAAAGGTGAACCGTTTCCCCTCCAGAGGCGAGCCTCTGTCAGAATAAGGAAATTCGTTATTTAGCATAAAAACATCGGCATTCTGCATCAGTTGCAGCAGATCCTGTGACATTACGCCGGCTATTCCCATGTTTCTGGCACGCAAGTGCGCCATCGGACTATAGCCGTCGTCAAAAAGAATATCCCCGGCAAAAAGCAGGGTTATTTCATCCGAAGTGACCGCATCACGGATATAAATATGTTCTTCTTTCATCCGTTCAGGATTACTGAGAATGTCTCCATATCTGCTTGTTTCCGCAGACGGTGATTCCGCACGTTCTTCTCCCTCATCATTTTTTGAAGAGAATTCCAGTTGCTCCCACCGTTTGGATGCTGTTTCCTCTGTATTCTTTTTCCCATTTTCCTTTGTGGATGAAAGTTGTTCCACCCACTCTTCCACTTTGCTTTCCAGATTTTCACCCAAATTCCCTATTTGCGCTCCCAGTAAAACCAGAATCACCGTCCCACAGGCAAGTACCGCGCACAAAGTTCCTATAAAAAGTCCAAGCTTATTCCGCTTTCTTTTCCCTTTCTTCTTTGGAGCCACCTGTACACCTCCTTCAAACAAAGTGTGCGAAACATGCGCTGTCATGCGCACCACATAAACAAAAGCCCATACAAATCTGCATGGGCTTTTCCTTTGCTTTAATTACAGCTTCATTACGTTTACTTTTACACCAGGTCCCATTGTGGAAGTCAGTGTAACGCTCTTCAGGTACTGACCTTTCAGAGTGCTGGGTTTTGCTTTGATAATAGCGCCCATCAGTGCGTTGAAGTTTTCATTCAGCTGTTCCTCAGTGAAAGAAGCTTTACCAACAGGAACATGAATGATATTGGATTTATCCAGTCTGTACTCGATCTTACCGGCTTTGATATCAGCAATAGCTTTAGCAACATCCATGGTTACGGTACCAGCCTTAGGGTTAGGCATTAATCCTTTCGGTCCAAGGACTTTACCAAGACGTCCAACTACGCCCATCATATCAGGGGTAGCAACAACAACATCAAAATCCAACCAGCCTTCATTCTGGATCTTCGGGATCAGCTCCTCGCCGCCAACATAATCAGCACCAGCAGCCTCTGCCTCATTCACTTTATCACCTTTAGCGAATACCAGAACTTTTACAGTTTTACCAGTTCCGTTAGGCAGAACAACTGCGCCACGGATCTGCTGCTCAGCATGACGTCCATCACAACCGGTACGGATATGAGCCTCAACGGTCTCATCAAACTTTGCAGTAGCGGTTTTCTTTACCAGTCCAATTGCCTCGGCCGGATCATATGCGGTTGCACGGTCAACCAATTTGGCAGCCTCAACATACTTCTTACCATGTTTCATTATAAATTCCTCCTATAGGTGGTATTATGCAGTCGTGTCTGCTAACGACAAATTCTTGTCTCCCACCGAATCATATTATTAGTCTTCTACAGTGATACCCATACTTCTTGCAGTACCAGCGATCATGCTCATAGCAGCCTCAACGCTTGCTGCATTTAAGTCAGGCATCTTGGTCTCAGCGATTTCCTGTAATTTAGCCTTGGAAATAGTTGCAACCTTCTGCTTGTTCGGAACTCCGGAACCAGACTTGATATTGCAGGCTTTCTTTAACATAACTGCTGCAGGCGGAGTCTTTGTAACAAAACTGAAGCTTCTGTCCGCATAAACAGTGATGATAACAGGGACAATGGTGTCACCCATATCTGCTGTCTTTGCGTTGAACTGCTTCGTAAACTCAACGATGTTTACACCGTGCTGTCCAAGTGCAGGACCAACAGGTGGTGCAGGTGTTGCCT
>USSP01000304.1 GCA_900557385.1 uncultured Lachnospiraceae bacterium | reverse complement strand
TTTTTGATTGCGATTGCAGCACCTACGGTGTATGCCCAGCAAGCATTCTCGAAACAGATGGGCTGAATCTTCTTAACCTGGTCATAAACATCAAGACCGGCATCTTTGGTAATTTTCTCGGCTTCTTCGATGGAAGAAATGCCATAGCTGTTTAATACGCCATTGATTTTATCAATACGTCTTTCATAAGACTCGAATAATGCCATGATTATTTTACCTCCTTGTCGTTTCTGGGATCGATGATCTTAACTGCATCATCAACACGTCCATACTGTCCGCAGGACTTCTCATAAGCGGTAGCGGGATCGTCACCTTTCTTGATGAAATCGGTCATCTTACCAAGGTTAACGAATTTGTAACCGATGATCTGATCATCTTTGTCCAGAGCGATACCGGTAACATAGCCCTCTGCCATCTCCAGATAACGAGGTCCCTTTTTCAGAGTACCGTACATGGTACCTACCTGGCTTCTTAAGCCTTTACCTAAGTCCTCAAGACCAGCACCTACAGGCAGACCCTCCTCAGAGAATGCACTCTGGGTACGGCCGTAAACGATCTGTAAGAACAGCTCTCTCATAGCGGTGTTGATTGCATCACAGACAAGGTCGGTATTTAATGCTTCCATAACGGTTAAGCCGGGCAGAATCTCAGCTGCCATAGCTGCGGAGTGAGTCATACCGGAACATCCGATGGTCTCAACGAGAGCCTCCTGGATGATACCTTCCTTAACATTTAAAGTCAGCTTGCAGGCACCCTGCTGAGGTGCACACCAGCCCACACCGTGTGTTAAACCGGAAATATCTTTTACTTCTTTGGCCTGAACCCATTTTGCTTCTTCAGGGATGGGAGCACAGCCGTGATGAACGCCCTGCGCTACTGTACACATCTCTTCAACTTCTTTAGAATAGATCATGTGAAAACTCCTTTCGATTAAATAATCATTTGGTGGCCTGATGTCGCCACACATTACTCACATTTTCGCACATTTAGGACAAAAAATCCAGTCCTTTGATAGAATTTTATCAATTTTTCTCCCTTGGCCAAACTATTTCTTTTGTACAATACCATCCTGGGTCTTGAAAATATGTTCCTCTGGCACGAAGCCACGGACACTGGAGGTAGGATAAATATTGGAGTGTCTGCCGATGACAGTGCCGGGGTTTAAGACGCTGTTGCAGCCCACTTCCACGAAGTCTCCAAGCATGGCACCCATCTTCTTTAAGCCGGTTTCCACTGCCCCGCCGGGGATTCTGACGGTAACCAGCGTTTTGTCGCTCTTGACATTGGAAGTGATGGAACCGGCACCCATATGGGATTTATAGCCCAGAATACTGTCGCCCACATAATTATAGTGGGGAACCTGTACCTTATTAAAGAGAATTACATTCTTTAACTCGGTGGAATTTCCCACCACGGCACCTTTCCCCACAATGGCGTTTCCGCGGATAAAGGCACAGTGGCGCACTTCTGCTTCCTCGTCAATAATGCAGGGGCCGCCGATATAGGCACTGGGGAAAATTTTGGCAGATTTGGCAACCCACACGTTCTCTCCCCGTTGCTCAAATTTTTCCGGGTCCAGGGTTTTGCCCAGTTCTACGATAAAGTCACTCATTTTCGGCGGTTTTTCGCCAGCCGTTCCCAGGGATACAGCTCCGGGTCAAACAGTTCAGCGGCAATCGTCTCGTTTAAGTCATACAGATTCTTGATTTTCATTGCTTCCATTTTCTTGTCCTTCTTTCTTTTCCGGAGTAATGCCGGGATTTTCAAAATCAAATTCTATTTTATCATTTTCATATTTCAGACAGGTTTCAAAGGTGGAACCGGAACGTGCTACAAAGCCGGTTACTTTCGCTTTCGTTTTGCCGGTTTCCAGTAATTCCTGCAAAACTTCCTCCGGCAGTTCCACCTGGGCAACAGTGTGGCGAAGCTTAAAGCCACATTCACAGGTGTATGCCCACTGTTCCTTCATCATGGTTTTTCCGCACTTGGGACAGACCAGATTGGAGGGAACCGGTTCCGGTTTTTCCGGAAAGTCAAAAGTAATCTGCCCTTCCTCGGTCAGTTTCAGGGGAGCCGTAAACATCATACCGGTTTTGGCCACAAATCCCTCAATAGGTGCTGTATGCTTTTCTGTCAAAAGCTGTTTTACCTGTGCTTCTTTTAAGGAAACGCCGGCAATTTTTCCAATGGAAAATTTACAGCTATTCTCGTCATTTCTATCATAGTTGGCGCAGCCATAGCCAAAGGGCGTCTTCGTGATCTCACCGCCGCACAAGGGGCACACGGCGGCGCATCATTGATAGAAAAAGAAAAGCGGTTGAAGTCCACATTTTCAAAATCAAAAGCAATTCCTTTGACCGTACCATTCTCATCCTTGTCCAGTCTGAGGCAGGCATCAAACTTTTTACCGGTTTTGGATTTAAAACCACGGATTGTGGAGGTTTTTCCGGTGTTGATTAATTCCCGGACAGCGGATTCCGATAAATCCTTTCCTGCAATCTTCCCAATGGAAAACTTACAGCTTCCCTCTACATTTTTATCATATTCCGCACAACACAACCATAGCCAAAGGGTGTTTTTACAATATCACCGCCACATAAGGGACACACCACATCTTTGACTTTTGCAGGCTCCACGTTTTCAAAATCAAATTTGATTCCGGTTACCTTTCCCTGCTCATCCTTATCCAGAGCCAGGCAGGCATCGAACTTTTTACCGGTTTTGGACTTGAAACCACGGATGGTTCCCGTTTTTCCATTATGTAACAGCTCCAGAACCTGTTCTTCCGTCAGTTCCTTCTCTGCAATTTTTCCAATGGAAAATTTACAGCTTTCCGGGTCGTCCTTTTT
>USSP01000303.1 GCA_900557385.1 uncultured Lachnospiraceae bacterium | reverse complement strand
TGATCTTAAAGGAGATGCGGGAGAAAAAATACGATTTGCGCAGAATGTATGATCATGCGGTAATCCAGATCAATGACACCCATCCTACCATGATTATTCCCGAACTGATCCGGATTCTGGTGGAGGAAAAGGCTTTTTCCGTAGAGGAAGCAATGGAGGTGGTGAGCAGAACCTGTGCCTATACCAATCACACCATTCTGGCAGAAGCATTGGAGAAGTGGCCCTTAGCTTATCTGGAAAAGGTTGTTCCCCAGCTGGTTCCTTACATTAAGGAAATGGACAAGCGGGTAGCTGCCAGGTTTAAAGACCCGGATGTGCAGATTATCGACAAGGATGGCCGGGTACACATGGCGCGCATTGACATCCATTATGGTTTCTCGGTGAACGGAGTGGCAGCGATCCATACGGAAATCCTTAAAAACACGGAATTAAATGCTTTCTACAAGATCTATCCGGAGAAATTTAATAATAAGACCAATGGGATTACCTTCCGTCGCTGGCTGCTTTGCTGCAACAGAGAATTGGCAGGCTTCCTTACGGAACAGATCAGAGCCGGATACAAAAAGGACGCGCGGAAGCTGGAGAAACTTTTAAATTACAAGGATAATCCGGATGTCCTGGATAGGTTAGAACAGATTAAGAGGACGAAAAAACAGCAGCTGGTGGATTATGTGGAGCAAAAGGAAGGGATTCATTTAAATCCGGATTCTATTTTTGACATTCAGGTAAAACGTCTCCACGAGTACAAGCGGCAGCAGATGAATGCCTTATATATCATCCACAAATATTTGGAGATTAAGAAGGGGAAGAAGCCCACAACTCCGATTACCTTTATTTTCGGAGCCAAAGCGGCACCGGCTTATGCGATTGCCCAGGATATCATCCATCTGATTCTGTGCCTTCAGGATATTGTGAATCATGATCCGGAGGTCAGTCCTTATATGACAGTGTTTATGGCAGAAAACTATAATGTGACTTATGCGGAGAAGCTGATTCCTGCCTGCGATATTTCGGAGCAGATTTCCTTAGCTTCCAAGGAGGCCTCAGGTACCGGAAACATGAAATTCATGTTGAACGGCGCGGTGACGCTGGGAACGGCGGACGGTGCCAATGTGGAGATTGCGGAACTGGTAGGAGACGACAATATGTATGAGTTCGGCATCTCCTCCGGGGAGGTCATTGCCCATTATGAGAAAGCGGACTATGTGGCAAAGGACTATTACAAAAAGAGTCCTGTCATCAAGGAAGCGGTTGACTTCATCCTCAGTAAACAGATGCTTGCGGTGGGACATAAGGAAAATCTGGAGCGGCTTTACAAGGAATTGCTTAATAAGGATTGGTTCATGACCCTCATTGATCTGGAGGAATATATCAAGGTGAAGGATCAGATGCTTCTGGACTATGAGAAGAGAGAAAAATGGAAAAAGATGATGCTGGTAAATATTGCCAAAGCAGGCTATTTTTCCTCAGACAGAACCATAGAAGAGTACAATCGGGACATTTGGAAATTACAGCCTATGGAACGATAAAATGTCAAAATCAAAAAACCTCTGTGCACGGAAATGTGTACAGAGGTTTTTTTGATGAATAATTTAGTATGGAATTATGAAAACTAAAGATAAATGAAAAAGAGAGGAATGCAGAGGATTATGAAAAAGAGAATGGTAAGCATGCTTCTTTGTTGTGTTCTGACGGTGGGGATGCTGACGGGATGCGGCAATACGACAGAAGAAAACGGAAATCAAAAGGAGACAACGGAACAGACGACAGCATCTGGCGGAAGAATTTATTTTTTGAATTTCAAACCGGAACAGAATGATCAATGGCTGGCATTGGCTAAGATGTATACACAGCAGACAGGTGTTCCCTTTGCTGTGCAGACTGCGGCAAGTGACACCTATGAGTCTACCTTAAAATCAGAGATGGCGAAGAGCCAGGCACCTACTTTGTTTCAGGTGAATGGACCGGTTGGACTGTCTACCTGGAAGGATTATTGCTATGATTTGTCAGACAGTGAGGTTTATGCCCATCTTACCAGTGATGATTTCGCACTGAAGGAAGGAAACGAGGTAAAAGCGATTGCCTATGTGATTGAAACCTATGGACTGATTTATAATAAAGCATTACTGCGGGACTATATGGAAACGGATGGGGCAGTGATCCGTGATGTGGCGGAAATCAATTCCTTTATGAAATTGAAAGCGGTTGCAGATGATATACAGGCGAAAAAAGAGGATCTGGGCATTGCGGGAGCATTTACCTCTGCGGGAATGGATAGCTCTTCAGACTGGAGATTCAAGACACATCTGGCCAATCTACCGGTCTATTACGAATATCGAGACGCAGGTGTACAGGCGATGGAGCAGATTCAGGGAACCTATCTGGATCAATACAGGCAGATCTGGGATTTGTATATCACAGATTCCACCTGCTCGCCCACCCTTCTTTCCGGCAGAACCGGTGAAGATGCAGCCAGTGAATTTGCGTTGGGAGAGGCTGTCTTCTATCAGAATGGAACCTGGGCGTATGCCGATATTGCCGGAAATGAGGTGGCGGATGAGGATCTGGGCATGCTGCCCATTTATATCGGGGTGGAAGGAGAAGAAGAGCAGGGATTGTGCACGGGTTCAGAGAACTACTGGTGTGTGAATAAGAACGCTTCCCCGGAGGATATTCAGGCGACCCTGGATTTCCTGAACTGGGTGGTAACTTCGGATGAGGGAAGACGGGTTCTTGCCCATGATATGGGATTTGTCACCCCGTTTGATACTTTTGAGAAGGATATTCCCCAAAATCCGCTGGCACAGGCAGCAGAAGAATACTTGAAGGAAGGAAAACAGCCGATAGCCT
>USSP01000302.1 GCA_900557385.1 uncultured Lachnospiraceae bacterium | reverse complement strand
CCGTTCTTGGTAGAACCTACTCCCTTTTTATGAGCAAAGAACTGAAGGTTCATATTCAACATGGTATTACACCTCCTCGAATTTGACTTGTAAGAATTTCTCTCCATACTGTTTTGAAATACCATCTAATCCTAACAAAAGCGCATCCATCAAAAGTATGGATTTTTCGGATGGCTTTCCAGTAAAGACACAGCGGATAAAGCCGGTCTCTTCATTGGTTGTTACCTGTAACTGCTCGTCTGCCAATTCATCCATGGCATTGATCGTATTGATCACCAGAACGGAAATGGAAGCACAAACGATATCCTGTGTGTCTCTTGTCAGCAGAAACCGATGATTCCTGGCGTGACCGAAACAGTGGAATTCTTTATAGGTATGATCAGACGCATTCCTTATAATAGTAACTGTCGTCATGATTAAGCATTAATCTTGTCGATTTTAACCTGAGTGTATGCTTGTCTATGACCGTTTTTCTTGTGATAGCCGGTTTTTCTCTTATATTTGTAAACGATGACTTTTTTGCCTCTGCCCTGCTCCATAACGGTTGCGGTTACAGTTGCACCCTTCACATCATCAGCTACCTTTAAAGTAGAATCACTGACTGCAATCACCTGGTCAAAGGTTACTGTGTTTCCAGCTTCAACATCAAGCTTCTCAACTTTAATGATGTCACCTTCAGAAACCTTGTACTGCTTTCCACCTGTTGCAATAATTGCGTACATATGGCACCTCCTATTATTTACTCGCTACCTACGGTGGCATCCATAAATGGACACACTTCTAACCTCAGTATGCGGCATACTCATATATACTACATCTCCATCCGGAATTTGTCAACAATAATTTTAAAGATTTAAACCTTTTGTTTCCGCGCATCCGGTCATGAGATTCATGCACTGGATGGCAGCACCGGATGCTCCTTTACCGAGATTATCAAAGCGGGAACTTACCAGAATGCGATCAGCATTTCCGGTTACGAAAATTTCCAGACCGTCCCAACCGGATCGGCCGTTACCGGATAAAAATCCCCGCATCTCTTCTTCACATCCAAATTCTGTCACTCGAATAAAAGCCTGCCGGGATGCATCGTAATAATGCTCATAGAAATCGTGAAGCTGTTCCGGGGTCAGTTTCCTGGTCAATAAGTCGGTATAAATAGGAAGAGATACAACCATACCGCTATAATAGTCTGATACGATGGGAGAAAACAAAGGTTCCCGGGTCAGACCACAGACTGCTTTCATTTCTTTTAAATGTTTGTGCTTCTGGGATAAGGCATATTCCCTGGGAGCATCTAATTGGATATCACGTTCCTCTGCTTCGTATTCTGCAATCATTTTCTTACCGCCACCGCTATAGCCGGTGAGGGAAAAACTGACCACAGGATAGTCTGCAGGCATGATTCCTTCCTTTACCAAAGGATAAAGAAGGGAAATAAGTCCGGTGGCATGACAGCCGGGAACAGCCACACGCCTGCCGGTGCGGATTGCCTCTTTGTGTGCCGGAGAAAGTTCCGGAAACCCGTAAGCCCATCCTGTCTCCGTGCGGTGGGCTGTGGAAGAATCAATGATGCGCACATGGTCATTTTCCACCAGGCTTACCGCCTCAATTGCCGCTGCATCCGGCAGACACAGGAAGGTAATGTCGGATGCATTAATCAGCTTTCCGCGCTCTACGGGATCTTTCCGTTTCTCCGGGTTGATGGTGAGAATTTCCACATCCTCTCTTCCCTGAAAGCGTTCATTGATCCGCAGTCCGGTGGTTCCTTCACTTCCGTCAATATAAACCTTTGTTTTCATTTTAATATTGCTCCCGTTTCTCTTATGTTTTAACCCTGTACCAGTTCCAGTACCTCTTCTTTGGGAATGACACCTACAGACTGGTTGATTACTTTACCTTTTTCAAAAACCAGCAAGGTAGGAATGCTCATTACGCCAAAACGGACTGCCAGTTCCTGCTGTTCATCCGTATTTACTTTTCCCACCAGGAAGCTATCATTCTCCTCAGCAACCTCATCAATGACCGGAGACATCATTTTGCAGGGCATGCACCAGGATGCCCAGAAGTCCACCAGTACTTTTTTATCTGTATTCATAACCTCGTCAAAATTTTCTGTTGTAATTGTAATAACGCTCATGATGAAATCTCCTTTCTGAAAGCAATTAATACACATGATTATTGTTAGTATACCAAACTTTTTAATTTTTGAAAATTAGTACTTGATTTTCTGAAATTCGAGCCTATAATAAGTTATGTTAAAACATAAAGCAAAACGTTGAAGAGAAGAGTACATAAGCAGGACATGACAGAGAAGGATGCCTTTGCGTGAGCAAAGTGGTGGAAGCAGCCGGATGAAGCGTTTATGGAAGACCAACTCTGAGTGACCCCAATCCGGTCCGGTGATTCCGTTATCATCGAATGAAGTGATCACATTGTATGTTAAGAAAGTTAACATGCAGCATGTGGTAACTGGGGTGGAACCGCGAGTAATATCGTCCCCGGTATCAGGATCGTCTGATACCGGGGATTTTCTTTTTTGAAAATCCCCGGGTAGGATGAAGCAGGGCACAAGACTGATGTGCCAGGATTACTTTAAATTTAAGGAGGATTATCATCATGAAGATCACATTAAAAGATGGATCAAGCAAAGAATATGCACAGAGCATGTCTGTAATTGATATTGCAAAAGATATCAGTGAAGGGCTGGCAAGAGTAGCATGTGCCGGTGAAGTAGACGGCGAATTAGTCGATCTGCGTACCGTTGTAGATAAGGACTGCAATTTAAACATTCTGACTTTTGAAAGCGAAGGCGGTGCATGGGCATTCCATCACACCACTTCTCACATCATGGCACAGTT
>USSP01000301.1 GCA_900557385.1 uncultured Lachnospiraceae bacterium | reverse complement strand
TAATCATATGTATGCTCAAATTATCGACGATACCGTTGGCAAGACTCTGGCAGCTGCTTCCACCCTGGAAAAGGATGTAAAGGCTGAACTGGAGAAGACCAATAACGTTGATGCTGCGGCATATCTGGGAACTGTTATCGCAAAACGCGCTCTGGAAAAGGGTATCACCGAGGTTGTATTTGACCGCGGCGGCTACATCTACCAGGGTAAAGTTGCAGCTTTAGCTGAGGCAGCCAGAGAAGCTGGCTTACAATTCTAGGAAGGGAGACACATAAATGAAACGTACTATCATTGACGCAAGTCAAATGGAATTAACTGAAAAAGTTGTTTCCATCAAGCGCGTAACAAAGGTTGTAAAGGGTGGTCGTAACATGCGTTTCACCGCCTTGGTTGTAGTAGGTGATCAGAATGGTCATGTAGGCGCCGGCCTTGGTAAAGCTACTGAAATCCCTGAAGCAATCCGTAAAGGTAAAGAGGATGCTATCAAAAATATGATTTCTGTTGCACTTGATGAGAATAAGAGTATCACACACGATTTCCTGGGCAAATTCGGTTCTGCTTCCGTTCTGTTAAAGAAGGCTCCGGAAGGTACCGGTATCATCGCAGGAGGCCCTGCTCGTAACGTTTGTGAGTTAGCTGGTATTAAGAACGTTCGTACCAAATGCTTAGGCTCCAACAACAAGCAGAATGTCGTTCTGGCAACCATCGCAGGTTTAAGCCAGCTGAAGACTCCTGAAGAAGTAGCTGCTAAGCGCGGTAAGACCGTTGCTGAGGTTACTGCTTAATAGAAAGGAGAAAAATCATGGCAGACAAGACTTTAAAAATCACATTGGTAAAATCTCCCATCGGAGCTATCCCGAAACAGCGTGCAACGATCGAAGCTATGGGCTTAAAGAAGTTACATCAGACCGTTGAACTGCCTGATAACGCAGCTACCAAGGGTATGATCCAGCGTGTAAATCATTTAGTAAAAGTAGAAGCATAAATCGAATCAGATAAGGAGGTGTCACAGAATGGAATTATCAAATTTAAGACCTGCAGAAGGTTCCAAGCATAGTGATAATTTTAGAAGAGGTCGTGGACACGGTTCAGGAAACGGTAAGACTGCCGGTAAGGGACATAAAGGTCAGAAAGCACGTTCCGGAGCTCCGAGACCGGGCTTTGAAGGTGGTCAGATGCCTTTATACAGAAGACTTCCTAAGAGAGGCTTCAAGAACATGAATCGTCTTGAGATCGTTGCAATCAATGTAAGCGATCTGGAGCGTTTTGAGAACGGTGCGACCGTTGATGTAAATGCACTGGTAGAAAGCGGAGTCGTTAAGAATCCGAGAGATGGCGTTAAGATTCTTGGAAACGGAGAATTAACTAAGAAACTCAATGTGAAAGTAAGTGCATACAGTGCATCTGCAAAAGAAAAAATTGAGGCTCTTGGTGGAACTGCTGAGGTGATGTAATGTTTACAACACTGAAAAATGCATTCAAGGTCAAAGATATAAGAAAAAAAATATTCTTTACATTCATGATGTTAGTTGTGATCCGTATTGGATCACAGCTTCCGGTGCCGGGCGTCGACCGTGACTATTTTGCACGGTGGTTTGCCCAGCAAACCGGTGATGCATTTAATTTCTTCGATGCCTTTACGGGTGGTTCATTTTTGAACATGTCCATTTTGGCATTAAACATTACCCCTTACATTACATCTTCCATTATTATGCAGCTCCTGACGATTGCAATTCCGAAACTTGAGGAGATGCAGCGTGATGGAGAAGATGGAAGAAAGAAAATTGCATCCATCACAAGATATGTCACCATTGCTCTTGCATTGATTGAATCCGGAGCTATGGCAATCGGATTTGGACGTCAGGGATTATTGGAGCAGTTCAATGCACTGAACGTTATTACCGTTATCGCAGCATTGACTGCCGGTAGTGCATTCCTGATGTGGATTGGTGAGCGTATCACTGACAAGGGAGTGGGTAATGGTATTTCTATTGTACTTACTATTAACATTATCTCCCGCATGCCTCAGGATATTGTCAGCCTGATGCAGCAGTTTGTTTATGGCAAAAAGATTGCAACCGCTGTTGTGGCCGTTGTAATCATCGCAGCAATTATTGTAGGAATGGTTGCCCTCGTTGTTATGTTAAACGGTGGTGTCCGCAAAATTCCGGTACAGTATGCGAAAAAGGTGCAGGGAAGAAAAATGGTAGGTGGTCAGACCACTAACATTCCTTTAAAGATCAACACCGCAGGTGTGATCCCCATTATCTTTGCACAGTCTATCATGCAGTTTCCCGTAATCATCAGTACGTTAGTTGGTTATCAGGGAACCGGTGCATGGGCTCAGATTTTAAGATTTTTGAATTCCGGTAACTGGTGTAAACCGAGCGAACCGGTATACTCCATTGGATTGGTTGTGTACATTGTATTGGTAATCTTCTTTGCTTACTTCTATACATCCATTACCTTTAATCCTCTGGAAGTAGCTGAGAATATGAAGAAACAGGGTGGCTTCATCCCGGGTATCCGTCCCGGAAAACCTACCAGTGATTACCTGACGAAGATTTTGAACTACATCATCTTTATTGGTGCCGTAGGTCTGACTATCGTAGGTATCCTGCCGTATTTCTTCAATGGAATCTTCGGCGCAAGTGTTTCCTTCGGAGGCACCAGCCTGATCATTATCGTAAGCGTATTGCTTGAGACAATGAAACAGATCGAATCTCAGATGCTTGTTCGCAATTATAAGGGATTCCTGAATGACTAATAAGAAAGCAGCTGCGGACATGGGAATCACCATGTCTGTAGCATGCCTTTTTTCGGTTATAGGGAAATTATTTTAAAATAGAACATAAAGGTCACTG
>USSP01000300.1 GCA_900557385.1 uncultured Lachnospiraceae bacterium | reverse complement strand
CTCTGTTACACCCTGGAAGGTTTTGAACATCAGATTAAACTGACGGATGTCTGTGAAATTGTGCTTTCCGCAGGAAGGGCAGGGAACATTGTGTTCCTCGATGAAATTTTTCATTTCCTCCTGGGAATAGGCATCAATGGGCTTTTCCAAGGCAACGCCATTTGCCTCTGCAAAGTCCTCAATCAGTTTATCAGCGCGGAAACGTTCGTGGCACTCCTTGCAGTCCATCAGCGGATCAGAAAATCCACCCAGATGTCCGGAAGCAACCCATGTCTGCGGATTCATCAGAATTGCACAGTCTACACCTACATTGTAGGGGGATTCCTGTACAAATTTCTGCCACCATGCTTTTTTCACATTGTTCTTCAGTTCGACTCCCAGGTTACCGTAGTCCCAGGTATTGGCAAGTCCACCGTAGATCTCGGAACCGGGATATACGAATCCTCTCGCCTTTGCCAATGCTACGATTTTGTCCATTGTCTTTTCCATTTTGATAAACTCCTTATTCTTTTATTTTAACAGCAGATAAAACAATCCCGTGGAGGAATCCACCAGAATTGCCTGCTTTTGCTTCTCATCTACTGTAAGAGCCGCATTATCGCCGATATAGACGATCTTCTCAGGTACGCACACCTGATCCTTTTCGGAGGTAATCAGGATGTGCTTATCTCCCATGGCTTCGATTTCCTGCCGGGTCACCAGTTCCGGATCTGCTTTGGAGGGATCCGCCTCCCACATATCCACCATCTGATATCCCGCAGCCATTGCATCGGAAACCGTTCCGAAAAACAGTACCGTTGCGTTACTGATGGGTGTGTTAAAGGATACATAATCCGCTGTGCTTTCATAGTCCAGCACCATCCGCACACTGCCGGCTGCTTCGTCCAGCATTTCCACGGATTCCAGGGTTACTTTTCCGTTTCCCTTGCTGTTATAATCATCTACGGTTTCCTGTGCCATTTCCTTCAGCTCATCAAAGCTGTAAATATCCTTATCCAGTATATCCACCTCTGTGGCACGGACGCTTCCGTCCTTGTGTATCTGAATCGTGGAACGGTCAAAAGCTGTCTTTCCTCCGCCTGTTCCGCAGGCAGACAGACTAAACAACATACAAACAGTGACCAAAGCGATGGTTCCTGTCATCCATTTTCTCATAATTTTCCTCGTTTCTGTAGTTACATGCTTTTCTATTATAGATTACTTAACCGGGATTTTCAACAAGCGTTTCCAAAATTTCAAGACTTTTGAATTTTGTACGCAAAAAACGCTGGCGGATCCCAGATGTAAAATCCGCCAGTTCCATTAAGACACTGTCTGATACTTTAAAGGTGTACAGCTTCTCGATGGATTGTCCGGCGATGAAATCCACCGTATACAATAGTGCCGGGGAATACTTTTCCGGTTGTTCCACACCGGGGAATTCTCCATTCACTGCCACGGCCTTACATTCAAATATGTAACGCACCAGACGATTATCCAGACTTTTTGCACAAAGTGCGCGCATGGACTGATAAAGGAGTTTCAGCATGTCCCGTTCATCGTTGTTTTCTCTGGAATAATAATCGGCAATTTCCAGGAAATACATACCGTAATAGGCACTTTCAAAATCCATGCGCAGTTCTTCAAAATAGTTACTGATATTGGCTTCCATCATATTGTAGGAATCCCGTCCCGGATAAAGTCTGTACACACCGAAGCAAAAACAATCGGTTGCTGCCATGAAACGGGAATTCTGTCTTCTGGCGCCCTTTGCAAAGGCAGCTATTTTGCCTCTCTCTTTGGTGAGTATCACAACCCGCCTATCATATTCCCCGATAGGCACCGTCTTTATAATCATCCCCGTAACCACTACGCAATCCTGCATTGTGTTCTTCTGCTCTTTCCCGGCTTTCCGGCGAAGTATCTTCCTGTTTCACCTTTGCCCGATATTTTAAGTAATCTTCCACACTTCCGCTTTTCAAGAAATTCTTCCAGGTATTTTCCATGTGCTGCCCCCTTTTGTCTGATACCGTTAGGTTCTGCACATTTGTCCGATTTATTCCGGTTTACTCCTGCAAATCTTTTCCATTATAGCCAAAGTTTTTGATGAGGAAATCACTGTCACGCCAGTCTTTTTTTACCTTCACCCAAAGCTTTAAATTCACCGGCATCTCCAGCAGATTCTCAATATCCCGTCTCGCCTGGATGCCGATCTTCTTTAACATGGCGCCCTGTTTTCCGATAATAATTCCTTTGTGGGAATCCCGTTCGCAGATAATCGTAGCATCAATGTTGACAATGGATTTGGTGTATTTCATGCTGTCAATGCACACGGCAATACCATGGGGCACTTCGTCGTCCAGGCAGCGCAGTGCCTTTTCCCGGATCATCTCTGCCACGATCTGACGCTCCGGCTGGTCGGTAATGGTGTCTTCATCATAGAATGCCGGTCCATAGGGGAGATACTTGAAAATCGTCTGAATCAGGTCTTCTGTGTTCTTGTCCTTCAGGGCAGACACCGGTATGATCTCGGCAAAATCCATTTCCTTGCGATACGTATCAATGACTGCCAGAAGATCTTCTTTTTTCACGGTATCAATCTTATTGATCACCAGAATGACCGGTGTGTTCCCCTTTTTCAGCTGCTCCAGAATATGCTGCTCACCGGCTCCGATATAAGTAGAGGGCTCCACAAGCCACAGCACTACATCCACTTCACTCAATGTCTTCTGTGCCACATTTACCATATAATCGCCCAGCTTGTTTTTGGACTTATGGATGCCCGGTGTGTCCAGAAATACGATTTGTCCCTGTTCACAGGTATATACCGTCTGGATACGGTTTCGGGTAGTCTGTGGTTTATTGGATGTGATGGCAATTTTCTGCCCGATCAGGGTGTTCATCAAGGTGGAT
>USSP01000299.1 GCA_900557385.1 uncultured Lachnospiraceae bacterium | reverse complement strand
TGGCTCCTGAGGGAAATGCTCGTATGGGTGCTAACCCACATGCAAACGGTGGTCTTCTTTTGAAAGATCTTCGTCTCCCGGATTTCCGTGAGTATGGTGTAAAAGATGTTGTTCCTGGTGAGACTCAGGCACAGGATATGATCGAGCTTGGTGCTTATGTGCGTGACATCTTCACATTGAATAAAGAAAATAAAAACTTCCGTATTTTCGGACCGGACGAATCTATGTCTAACCGTCTGTATCATGCATTCGAAGTTGAGAATCGTCCTTGGAATGCAAATATGTACAGTGATGATGACAACCTTGCACTGGATGGACGTATCATGGATGGTATGCTTTCTGAGCATATGTGTGAAGCATGGCTGGAAGCTTATCTTCTTACCGGACGTCATGGTTTCTTTGCTTCTTACGAAGCATTTATCCGTGTTGTAGATTCGATGGCAGCACAGCATGCAAAATGGTTGAAAGTAACAAACCAGCTTTCCTGGAGACAGCCAATTGCATCCTTGAACTTCATTTTGACATCGAATGTATGGCAGCAGGATCATAATGGATTTACACATCAGGATCCAGGTTTCTTAGATCATTTGGCTAACAAGAAGGCAGACGTTGTACGTATGTACCTTCCACCAGATGCAAACTGCTTGCTTTCCTGCTTTGATCACTGTGTAAAGAGCAAGAACTATGTTAATGCAATTGTTGCATCCAAACATCCAAGCAAACAGTGGCTGACAATGGAGCAGGCTGTTAAACACTGTACACAGGGTATCAGTGTTTGGGAATGGGCTAGTAACGACCAGAATGCTGAGCCGGATCTTGTTATGGCATGTTGTGGTGATACACCAACACTTGAGACTCTTGCTGCTACAACAATTCTTCGTGATGCAATGCCTGAATTGAAGATTCGTGTAATTAACGTAGTAGACTTGTTTAAACTTGAGTCTGACAGTAAACATCCACATGGTCTTTCTGACCGTGAGTATGATGCTCTGTTTACAAAGGATACACCGGTTATCTTTGCATTCCACGGATATCCAACACTCATTCATGAGTTGACTTATGAGCGTCATAATAAAAATGTTTCTGTACATGGTTATCAGGAAGAGGGTACAATTACTACTCCATTTGATATGCGTGTTCAGAACGAGATTGACCGCTTCAATCTTGTTAAAGATGCAATTATGCACCTTCCACAGCTTGGAAACAAAGGTTCTTACCTTATCCAGCAGATGAACGACAAATTGGTTGAGCATAAACAGTATATTGCGGAATATGGTCAGGATCTTCCTGAAATTCGCGATTGGAAATGGCACAAATAATTTCACTGTAAGGTGAATGAGAGGGGGCTGTCAGTGGGCAGCCCTCTTTGTTTTGGAAAAATAAAGGGGAATGAAAATGAAGGTAGTTGCAACCATTTATACAGATTTTTCTGAAAAATTTGGAATCCCAAGGCAAGGAGCGTTGGCTCATGAGTCCGAAGGAATTATCGTATTTGAACCGGAATACCGCATGGAAGAGGCACTGCGTGGTATTGAGAAATATTCTCATTTGTGGCTTTTGTGGCAGTTTTCAGAAAATGTATTGAAAAAATGGTCGCCTACTGTCAGACCTCCGAGACTGGGAGGAAATAAGCGAGTAGGCGTGTTTGCCACCCGCTCACCATTTCGCCCGAATCCGATTGGACTAACTGCCGTTCGACTCATTGGTGTGGAGCAGACAAAAAATAAGGGAGCGGTGCTTCGGGTTGCCGGCGTAGACTTAATGAATGGAACGCCGATTTATGATATTAAGCCATATCTTCCTTATGCGGACAGCGTTCCGGACGCTCAGGCGGGTTTTACCGGGCATACGCAGGCAAGGATGGTTTCTGTGGTACTTCCATCGGAGGTCGCTGCAGCAAGCGGGCTGCCTGCGGACAAGCTTCTGGCGTTGACGAAGGTGCTGGAGCAGGATCCAAGACCGCGTTACCAGCAGGATCCGGAGCGGGTCTATGGCATGACCTTTGCCGGACATGAAGTGCGGTTTGTGGTACAGAAAGATATATTATATGTGAAGGATATTGATGCGAAAGGAGCAGAAAGTAATGAATTATCAGAAAGCGATCACGTTTAGTTACGACGATGGAATAGAATCTGACCGGAAGCTGGTGGAGATATTCAACCGCTACGGCATGAAATGTACGTTTAACCTGAATACGGGGATCCAGAGCAGAGAAAGTCATTTTGATATTGAAGGCAAGGAAATCTGCCGGATGGATCAGGAGACGATCGGGGATCTTTATCAGGGGCATGAGATTGCTGTTCATGGACTCACCCACTGTGCCCCGGTTGATCTGAGTGAGGAGCAGATGGATCAGGAGTATCAGACAGACATTGACAACATTGTAAGGCTTTATGGACAGAGACCGGTAGGCATGGCATATGCCTATGGTGCGTACGATGAGGCGGCAGTCGATTACCTGTTGCGTCACGGCATCCGTTACGGCCGCACTGTGGAAGCGACACACGGCTTTGCGGTACCGGAGAACCCGATCCTCTTAAAAGCAACCTGTCATCACGACGATGAGCAGTTGTTTGAGCTGGCGCAGAAGTTTATTGATGTGGAGCCTGCACCGGGCGAGAAGCTGTTATTCTACATCTGGGGGCATAGCTACGAATATTATGTGAAGGATAATTGGGATCGTATCGAACAGCTTTGCCGGATGTTTGAGGGACAAGATGACATCTTCCGTGGCACCAACCGGGAATGCCTGGAAATGTTTGGTGCAATCTGAATTTTGGGCAATCTGAATCTGGAAAGCGGAGAAACAATATGTCTCTCCGCTCCTTTTTTACATTATAGGAAACGAGTTTCCTATAATGTAAAAACGCTCCGCGAGGATGCGATCACCGCACAGAGGAA
>USSP01000298.1 GCA_900557385.1 uncultured Lachnospiraceae bacterium | reverse complement strand
GTTTACAACAAAAGCCATTATAATTCCTTCACCACAAACAATTGTAATTGGTATCACCATAAACTGTTTCACAATTCGATTTTCCGATATAGGAATAAATAGACCATCTGTGGCTTTTTCAAGAATACTATCCAACTGTTGAACCATACTCCGTAAAGTCAATCGAAAAACGGCAAATATACTGCCTAACAACAACATATAACGTATTTCTTCTTGCTGTAAAAACGGCAGCGTCCAATAAAAAGGCATTTTATAAATTGCAAATTATGCTTAAACGGAATGCCAGTTCCGCTACTGCGGAACGGCTATTCCATTTTTAACGGTACGAAGTACCGCTAGATGATATCATTCTGTTTCACGCATATTTATACCGTTCATCTCCAGACGATATGTATGATGTTTATCTGTGATTCGTGTAAGGCACGCATCAGCGTAGGTATTATCAGCAAACATATCAAACCATGTACTGACTGGAAACTGTGAGATGACTACAGTTGATTTTCTTCCATCCCTGGTGTCAAGGACTTCAAAAAGATCCCGGCATTTATCAAGATCGAGATCCATAAGGCCAAAATCATCGATCACAAGAAGATCCAGCTTGGTCAGCTTATTCAGGTAATCCAGATTTGTGGATTTGATACGTGCCTGTTCCATTTCGCTCATAAGAGTGTTCGCTTTTATATACTTTACACTCTTAGACTGCTTCATTGCAGTTACACAAAAAGCATTGATTAGATAAGTTTTTCCACTGGCGGAAGATCCTGTTACAATGAGATTCTTTCCTTCCTCTATCCAGTGGCAGGTACTCAGTCGCTCTATTGTCTGGGTATCAAGCTGACGTTCTGGACGGTAAATAGTTTCGTCAAGATCCGCCGCTGGGTATCGCAGATGCGCTTCTTTCATCAGACGATTAAAACGTTTATCTGCCCGCGCCTGCCACTCTGCATCAACCATTGCTGTCATGCGTTCCATAAAAGTGTTCAGATCTGCATTGGGATCTTTCAACTGTTCTTCCAGGATATGTGCCATTTCTGGAACACGGAAACTTTTCAGACGCATGATCAGAGCCTGTTCCTGAGGTGTTAATGTAATGTCATGGGATGAACTCATTTGTATGCCTCCTTTCCACGGATGTTTGTATGGGAAGGAAGTTTTCCGGTTCCGTTTATAGTGCTGCTGGAATGATTATTCTGAACCATGCTAAGTACTTTCTTGAAATAAGAATACTTGCAGGCATTGGCTTCTACGCATTTCTCAGCAGCCTCCTGAACCAGCCTGTGAGGAACATCTTTACAGGAATGGAGTACACCGGCACAGCTGTTGTATGCCTGTTCCTCATGCTTGGAACTGCGGAGTATCCTGTCAATAAGAGTTACCATAGATTCTCCATAAACAGATGCCCACCGTCTGTAATAAGCTCCGTCATGTGCATTCACTTCCTTGTAATACAGGTGTTCTGGAGGCATATGATTGTCATCTGTAATGTAAAGAGGAAAATCACGGTAAGATCTTGGATGGCGGCAGATAAGCCGGTTATACTCATCACAGATCCGTATCTCCGTCATTGTAGCCTTAAGAATTGCAGGCTTCCCTTTATAGGTATACAATACAGAATAGTAGTGGGCATCATACTCAAGGTGGTAATTATCTGGAACTTTAAGAAAGTATTTATAATCACAAAGTGTATAACTTTCGCCTGGAAGCTGGTTCATACGCGGTTTGTCGTACTTTTCGAATCCATTCATGCGGGATTTCCGAATGTCAGATTTTTTCTGGAAAGGACGCTGGTTGATGTCCGCTACGATCTTTTTGACCGCAGCATTCAGAGCTTCCAGAGAGGTATAAGTATCTTTCTTTAATTCTTCTACCAGATGCGTCTCCAAGAAACGCACATGATTTTCAACTGTTGGTTTGCCTTTCGGTTTCCTTGGTGGTGGCGGCAGAATGATCGTATCATAAAAAGTTTCCAGATCTGAAAAAGCTGACTGCAGCACAAGTTCATCTTTACTATGCCTGGTAACAGCTGTTCTCAGATTGTCCGGGACAAGATATTTAGGAACTGCCCCATAATAAGACAGTGCATGTACTGTGCCGGTAATAAAATGTGGAAGTTTTTCATCCGGAAAGATCTCTGCATAAACAAGGCTGCTAAAACCAAGTGTAGTCGTAAAAATATGAACTTTTCGAAGTTCGCCAGTAGTTGTGTCCAGTAGCAGTTCCGGCTGGTCGCCTACCCAGTCGATATACATCTTTTCACCAGGGATCCGCTCTACAGGCATAGATGTTTTTGAAGTACCATAAGTATCTACCATAAAATCACGATACAGCTTATAAAACTGAGCAAGCTGGTAACCGTTGGGATGCTCTTTTTTATAATCAATCCATAGAAAGCTCAAGTCGGCATGTTTTCCCATTTGGATCATCTGCTCATGTATTTTTTCGAAATCAGGTAATGGAATATCCTTATGTCGAAGGTTTTCTTTTGGATAGATGAGATCAACCACCTTTGAAGCTGGCATTTGTCGAAGATCATCCAATGATAAGCCTGAATCCTTGTAGCGGTTCATGATTAATGCAATCCCGCTTCGTCCAATCCGGTAACGTTTTTGTACGGCGTCATAACTGACTTTACTGAGTCGAAGTTCTATGACTCCAAGAATAGTATTGTAGTCGTGCATAATAGTTCCTCCTTTGCACTGTGATGAATAATAGTTACATCACAATAATAAAGGAAAAACGTACCGCTTTGAGCAGAAAACGCATACCGCTAAATCAGAATGGATGTACCGCTAATTTCAGAATAGGCGTACCGTTCGAGCAGAATTTGCATTATAAATTCCTAGACATATCGTAAACAAAATCATTCCCATTATTATCCAATTTCTGCCTAATCTATAAATAGATATTTGAGCTTTCTG
>USSP01000297.1 GCA_900557385.1 uncultured Lachnospiraceae bacterium | reverse complement strand
ACGCGAAAGAGCGCTACGCTACGCTGGCGCACACTGCCAGCGAGTGCGTTGAGTGCGGTCTGTGCGAGGAGCGCTGCCCCTATCATCTGCCCATCCGGGAAATGATGAAGCGCACCGCAGAGAAATTTGGCTATTAAAAAAGCGACTCCTCCGGGCAATAAAACCCGGAGGAGTGCAATTCTTGTTATGGATTCTTCTTCCTGATAAAAAGAATAATGCCAATGATCACGGCGGCAAAAATGACACCGGCGACTAGTTCCCAGACAGAGCGTTTGCCGGAAAGGAAAATTTCCGTGGAGCTGTCCGCACCGCCAATGATTCCAATGGTGTGAAACGGCATAGGATGCCTCCCTTCCTGAAAGCGTGGTTTTTTCTGCTTTGCGGTGGTTCAATTATACCGCAAAGCAGAGCAAATTTCTACCTTTTTCTTTTGTATTTCGCCCTTTTCGGAATTGTGTACCCACTGAAAACGAGCCTATAAACATGCATTCACAATGCATAAAAACACGTTTCGGCTATTTCCCCCACATTGAAATATACACTTAGATAACGTATAATACGAAATATATTTTGGGGAGGATTATGACCATGAAAAAGAAATTATGCAGTATTGTTTGTCTTTGCTACTTTGTTTCAATTATGTTATGTGCATGTGGAAGAAAAGAACAGGGTAATCCTATTAGATTGCCAGCCAGAGAGGATATTGTATCGATTGGTGTCTCTGACGGTGACAAATATGCTATGTCACCTAACACAGAAGGTGAAGCTACGGAGTTTATTGATGAATTTTTATCTATGCTAATGGATATGGAAACAACCAGTCAGCAATCAATCAATGATGCACCGGTCAACGAAGATTCTATTACGATCAATATAAATTGTGATGGGGCGGCAGGAACTACTCTTTTTTACTATGTAGATAAAGGAATCGAATATGTAGAACAGCCATATCAAGGAATTTATAAACCAACGCCTGCTTTAGGTAATTGTATAACTGAAATGCTTGCTTCGGCAGATAATAGACCGCTAATGGTAACATTTCAGGCATCGGTAATTGAAACGAATCATGATTCAATAATAGTAAAACCGGTAGATGGTTCTTTGGAACTTGATTCAGCAGATAAGTTTTATATATCAAACGAAGAGAACCTTGAATTGCAAATTGGAGATTTCGTAGAAATTAGCTATAACGGAGAAATAATGGAATCATATCCTGCACAATTAGGAGAGGTTTATAAAATTATCGTGATAGAACAGACAGAAGCAAATGCCATGTGGGATAGAATACCTATGGTAAGAATAGATGGTAAATTATACTACGATACAGGGAGAGAAAGCATCATGGATGCACGTTGTGGCACTATGGATGGAGAAATAACATCAACTGTCGATGGAACTGAAATACCAACAGAAGATAATCAGTCTAATTTTGGAAGTGGGTTTGGTTATCAGTATGGGGCAGACGATACAATAGAAATTTATATGAATGAAAAGTGGTTCGTCTTTGAATACAGAGAAGAATCTAAATGAGAGAATAAACGATAGATAAGTCAAATTAAATTCAAAAGGCTGTCTCAATAAAGGGATAGCCTTTTTTCAATTCTCAGCTTGAATTTTCTCAATATTTAGTAGGCAAAATCCAAGATACAGTTGCTCAAATTGCTCGAAAAATTAAGAAATGTATGAATATACACTAAAATTGGGGAAATGAACAGCGAGAACACATTTCCGAAAAGGTAGTTGTATTTATCTTGTTTAGCCGCTACTTTTCACCCGCAAATGACCTTGGAAGCCAGACTCCCGAATGTTTGTGGTAAATAACCCCTTGACATGGTAGGTAAATTGTGGTATAACATATTTACCTACTGAAACGGTTGGCAGAAAACGCCCGCAGGGTGCTTATTCCAGTACCGCAGATTATAGAAAAGGAGACCCCCTTATGATATATGCAGATAATGCTGCCACTACCCAAATGTGTCCGGCAGCCATCGAGGCCATGACCAAGTGCATGACCGAAAATTACGGCAATCCCTCCAGCCTGTATGCCTACGGCCAGCAGGCAAGGGAAATCCTGGACGATGCCAGGGAGCGGATTGCCAAGTGCCTGGGCTGTACCGCCCGGGAAATCACCTTCACCTCCGGCGGCAGCGAGGCCGATAACCAGGCCATCTTCTCCGCCGCTGCCCTGGGTGCAAAAAAGGGAAAGAAGCACATCATCTCCACCGCCTTTGAGCATCACGCCGTGTTGCATACCCTGGACAAGCTCAGAGCGCAGGGCTTTGAAATCACCCTGCTGGATGTACACAAAAACGGCATTGTCACTGCTCAGCAGGTGCGGGATGCCATTCGGGATGACACCTGCCTGGTGACTGTGATGTTCGCCAACAATGAAATCGGCACGATTCAGCCCATTGCGGAAATTGGCGCTGTGTGCCGGGAAAAGGGCGTTTTGTTCCACACCGATGCCGTCCAGGCCGTGGGTCACATCAAGGTGAACGTGGCTGAGCAGAACGTTGATATGCTCTCCCTTTCCGCCCACAAGTTCCATGGTCCCAAGGGCATTGGCGTGCTGTATGCCAAGCGGGGCGTGATGCTCAGCAGCCTCATTAACGGCGGCGCACAGGAGCGCGGCAAGCGCGCCGGCACCGAGAACCTACCCGCTATTGTGGGCATGGCGGCGGCACTGGAGCGGGCAACAGCCAATCTGGATGGTTATGCTGCGAAGCTCATTCCCCTGCGGGACAGGCTGATTGCCGGCCTGGATAAAATTCCCTACGGTGAGCTGAACGGTGACCGGGAGCACCGCGTTCCCGCTACGGTGAATTTCTGCTTCGAGGGCATTGAGGGGGAGGCACTGCTGCTGCTGCTGGACGACAAGGGGATCTGCGCCTCCTCCGGCTCCGCCTGCACCTCCGTCGAAAGCCGC
>USSP01000296.1 GCA_900557385.1 uncultured Lachnospiraceae bacterium | reverse complement strand
CTGATCTGATAATAAAGTGTCCGTCTTTGCATGAATCTCCAGATTCCCAGCACCCAGGATTAAAGCAAAAGCCATCACAGATAACACAATTGTCTGAATCCATCTACTTTTCATTCTTCTCAATGTCCTTATCTCTTTACTTTTGTATTATTGTTTTTCACACTACCCACTTATTCTAACATATTACAAAAATATTGCAATTATATTACAGGTATTCTATGAGAGGTTTTAAAAAAGGGGAAATCCGGGATGTATTTTGTGTTTCTGATTGTAGATAGGTCAGGTAGAGATTTTCCTTTGCTCTGGTCATCGCCACATAGAACATCCGCCGCTCCTCCTCCATTTCCTTTGGGGTGAGATTCTTTCCATGGGGAACTTTTCCTTCGTTAAGACCTGGCAGAAACACGGTGGTAAATTCCAGTCCTTTGGATGCATGATAAGTCATCAGCGACAACGGGGAATCCACTACCTTCATTTCTCCTCCGGAAGAATTGTCTTTTCCTTCTTTTTCCGCAAGTGCGAGGAGTTCTGCTACTGTTTTACATTGCATTGCTGCTTTTTTACACACTTCCAGTAGTTGTAGCAGTGTAGCCCTGCTCTTTTCATCATGGCACTGCTCCAGCATCCATCTCTCATATCCCACTCGTCTGCAAATATCGCTGACTGCAAGAAAAGCGGGCATTTTCCCAACTTTATTTAAATCCTGTTCCAGCTGCCTGCACCGCTTCTGCATCTCCCTTTTTCCTTCGTAAAATTGAAGCATAGAAACAAAATCAATCCTTTCTGCTCCAACAGATTCCCTGGAAAGATACCGCATTGGTTTATTGAGAATTCGTAACAAGTCCTCCCGGCTTCCATTCCCCAGCCCAAGCCTTAAATAGGCCAATAAATCCTTCCCACAGGACTCCTCCCACGGGGATTTCTCCCGGACTTTATGCTGATAAGCAACTCCTTTCTCCTCGCAGGCTTTTGCCCATTCCAACAGATCCCGGTTGGTGCGGCAGAGAATAGCACACTGCTCTTTCTTTTCCACCGCTTTCTTTAAATATTGCAGAATTTTTTCCCGCTCCTCCTTAGGTGTCTCAAAAGTCACCAGTTTTACCTTTCCCCCGGTTCGGTTAGCTTTTAATTCTTTGGGAAAGCGCACCTGGTTAACACGAATCACCTGCTGTGCCGACTCTACAATGGCATTGCCGCTGCGATAGTTACAGGATAGCTGCACCTGGATAGCATCCGGATATTCTGTAGGAAATTGTAGCAGGATTTCCGGTCTGGAACCTCTAAAGCCATAGATTGCCTGATCGTCATCCCCCACAACGAACAGATTGTTCTTTGCTCCTGCCAGCATCTGTAAAATTTCATATTGCAGCGGATTAATATCCTGAAACTCATCCACCAGAATAAAGGGAAACCGCTCCTGCCATAGTTTTCGGATTGCTTGCTGTTTTTCTAAGACTTCCTTGCATAGTACCAGCATATCATCAAAATCAATTTTATGATGCCATTCCATTTGTTCCTGATATTCACGATAAAGCTGTTTGAACTGTTCTTCTGTCAGAAGTCCATCCCCTGTCTGCTCCTCGCCCAGATTCTTATACCGGGAAATCAGGGAAAGCAGGTTTTCCATGGTGTCTAAATCAATAGGAAGTCCATAATTTCCGTTTAACAATACCTGTTTGATAAACATACGTTGTTGAGTCGGGGTAATTAAATCGCTGATTTTATAATGACAATGCTTCTGAATAATAGAAAAAAAGATGGAGTGAAAAGTTCCGAACTGTGGCTGTCCTGCCACTTCTGTAGCCGTCTGGCAAAACCGGTTCTGCATTTCTGTAGCTGTTGCTTTGGTAAAGGTGATCACTAAGATCGTAGATGGCGATACGCCATGGACTTGAATAAGATATTGGATACGTCTGATAATGGTAAAGGTCTTGCCGCTGCCCGGGCCTGCCAGAACAAGCATGGGTCCCAGGTAATGGGCAATTGCCTCACGCTGGGCGGCATTTGCGCCGTCCAGCAAGGCTTCCGCTGCACTAGACTGCTGCGGACAATTTTTCAATTCCGGTACGGATTCTTGCAAGAGATTCCTCTTTGCCTAAGATTTCCATAATCTCTGTTGCACCGGCAGGGGTCATCTGTTTGCCGGATACTGCGGTACGGATCGGCCACAACACGTATCCATTTTTGTAGCCCTTCTCGCCGATGTAATTTACCAGAGTCTGATACAGGGCATCATTGGAGTAATCCTCCTGCTGCTCCAGAATCGGTAATACCTCTTTCAGGACAGCTAAAGATGTCTCTGTATTGGTTTTCATCTTTTTATGCGTATACATTGCGACATCATAGTCCGGCAGTGTCTCAAAGAAATCTACCATCTCTGTGATATCCGGGAAAATCTCAATTCTGGATTTTACCATTTCTGCAATTTTCTTCAAATCCTGTCCCTTGGTCAATGCCTTGGTTAAATAAGGCTCTGCATGGGTATAGAATTTATCAAAGTCCATTGCCTTAATATACTCACCATTCATCCATTTCAGTTTCATATAGTCAAAAACAGAAGGAGACTTATTAATTCTGTGATAGTCAAATTCCTTAATCAGCTCATCCAGTGAAAAGATCTCGCGGTTGTCTTCCGGACTCCAGCCAAGTAATGCGATATAATTTACAACAGCCTCCGGAAGGAATCCCTGCTCCAACAGATCCTCAAAGGAAGAATGTCCGCTTCTCTTAGAGAGCTTCTTATGATTTTCATCGGTAATCAGCGGCAGATGAATGTATACCGGTGACTCCCAGCCAAACGCATCATACAGACGCTGATACTTCGGTGAGGATGACAGGTATTCGTTACCACGTACCACATGGGTAATGTTCATGGTATGGTCATCTACCACGTTTGCAAAGTTATAGGTTGGATAACCGTCAGACTTAAT
>USSP01000295.1 GCA_900557385.1 uncultured Lachnospiraceae bacterium | reverse complement strand
GGACGAAACCGGGTTCTCGATCACATCAATCTGGATGTGAAAGAAGGCACGGTTATGGGTCTTATGGGTGAAAATGGCGCTGGTAAGTCAACAATGATGAAGTGTCTCTTCGGCACCTATCAAAAAGATGAAGGTTCGATTTATCTGGGAGGAAAAGAAGTAAGCTTTTCCGGTCCTAAGGATGCCCTTGAAAACGGAATTGCAATGGTGCATCAGGAATTGAATCAGTGTCTGGAAAGAAATGTAGTAGATAATTTATTCCTCGGACGCTATCCCCGCAACGCGATGGGTATGGTGGATGAAGGAAGAATGAAAAGGGAGGCATCCGACCTTTTCCGTAAATTAGGCATGACGGTCAATCTGGAACAGCCAATGAGAAAAATGTCTGTTTCTCAGCGTCAAATGTGTGAGATTGCCAAGGCAATCTCTTATAACGCCAAGGTAATTGTTCTTGATGAGCCCACCTCTTCTCTCACGGTTCAGGAAGTTAATAAGCTTTTTGAAATGATGAGAATGTTGAAATCCCAGGGAATTTCCTTAATTTATATCTCCCACAAAATGGATGAGATTTTTGAAATCTGTGATCAGATTTCCGTTCTCCGGGATGGTAATCTTGTCATGACCAAGGATGCCAAAGATACCAACATGAATGAATTAATTGCAGCCATGGTTGGTCGTGTATTGGAAAATCGTTTTCCTCCTGTGGACAATACCCCTGGCGATGTTGTTTTATCCATACAGCACCTGTCTACCAAGTATGAACCCCATCTGCAGGATATTTCCTTTGATGTCCGAAAAGGTGAGATTTTCGGATTATACGGTCTGGTTGGTGCCGGACGTACCGAACTTCTGGAAACTATTTTTGGTGTACGTACCAGAGCTGCAGGCCGCGTATATCTGAATGGCAAGCTGATGAACTTCACCAGTGCAAAGGAAGCCATGGATTACGGCTTTGCAATGATTACAGAGGAACGTAAGGCAAACGGCCTCTTTTTAAAGACTGACCTTACTTTCAACACCACCATTGCAAATCTGAATGCTTATAAGAATGGACCGGCTCTTTCTGATACAAAGATGGTAAACTCCACTGCGAAGGAAATTAAAATCATGCATACAAAGTGCATGGGACCGGACGATATGATTACCAGTCTTTCCGGCGGTAATCAGCAAAAGGTTATCTTCGGTAAGTGGCTTGAAAGAGGACCTCAGGTATTCATGATGGATGAACCCACTCGAGGAATCGATGTAGGTGCAAAATATGAAATCTATGAGTTAATCATTAAGATGGCAAAAGAAGGAAAAACAATTATTGTTGTATCTTCTGAAATGCCTGAAATTCTTGGTATTACAAACCGAATTGGTGTTATGTCCAACGGACATCTCTCCGGGATTGTCAACACAAAGGAAACCAATCAGGAAGAACTTTTAAGACTCAGTGCAAAATACCTATAAACGAGGGGTAAGACAAATATGGCTAATAATAAAATTCTTACGGCTGCGGAGGAAATCGCCTTACGTCAGCCAATCGACGATTATGTCGGTGGAATACAGAAAAAAATTGATGCCTTACGTGCAGACGGTACTGCAAAGGTAATCACATACGAAAACGCAATCGACAGTATCAAACGTGACCGTACTTTATCAAAAAGTGAAAAAAACAGCAAGATTGCTGAAATCCAGAAAAACCTTGACAAAGCAACGGCTGTAGAAAACAAAAATAAAGCTGAAGTTGAAAAGCTGATTGCCGATGCAGAAAGCTATTTGAAGGAGCATTTTGATACAGAGTATTTCACTCCTGTAAAAGAAAGCTGCGCTGCCGAAAAGGAGCAGGCTAAGGTTCGTTATAACGAAAAAGTTGCTGAATTGCAGAAACAGCACAAAGAAAATCTTTCCAAGCTTTCCGACAAACAGGAAATCAAGGACGAAAACTATGTACATAAGAATCGTCTTTCCAATGCAAAGCTGGAATTAGAAAAAGAATATCAGGAAATTAAAGACAGAAGGCATGAAGCATACCGTCATAAATATCATTTGATTGATATGCTGCGTCTTTCCAGATTTACATTCACACAGTCTAAAGCCCAGAAATGGGAAAATTACAAATATACCTTTAATTGTCGTTCTTTCTTCTTACAGAATGGACTTTATATTGCAATCCTGCTGATTTTTATCGCGCTTTGCATCATCACACCAATCAAGAAGGGCACTCCTCTTCTTACCTACAACAATGTACTTAACATCCTGCAGCAGGCATCTCCCAGAATGTTCCTTGCCCTTGGTGTAGCCGGACTGATTCTCCTTGCCGGAACCGACCTTTCCGTTGGTCGAATGGTTGGTATGGGTATGACCACCGCTACCATTGTCATGCATCAGGGAATCAATACCGGTGGTGTATTCGGACACATTTTCGACTTTACCGGGCTTCCCATTGTTGTGAGAGTTTTCCTTGCTTTGATTTTATGTATTCTGTTTTGTACCTTTTTTACCACAATTGCAGGATTCTTTACCGCAAAGTTCAAGATGCATCCCTTCATTTCCACAATGGCAAACATGCTGATTATCTTCGGTCTGGTAACTTATGCTACAAAGGGTGTATCCTTTGGTGCAATTGAGTCCTCCATTCCCAGCATGATTATTCCTAAGATCAATGGTTTCCCTACCATTATTCTCTGGGCACTGGCTGCAATTATCATCGTATGGTTTATCTGGAACAAAACTACCTTCGGTAAAAACTTATATGCAGTCGGCGGAAACTCTGAGGCAGCCGCTGTATCCGGTATCTCCGTATTCCTGGTTACCCTTGGCGCATTCGCTATGGCAGGTGTTCTGTATGGTTTCGGTACCTGGCTTGAATGTATCCGTATGGTTGGTTCCGGTTCTGCCGCTTATGGACAGGGCTGGGATATGGATGCCATTGCAGCCTGTGTAGTT
>USSP01000294.1 GCA_900557385.1 uncultured Lachnospiraceae bacterium | reverse complement strand
TAAGTCGTACTTACCGGAATGTAACGCCTCCATAATCTGACCTACCACCAGAAGGGAAGGGTAGCAGGCATCGTTGTTTACATATTTTAAGCCCATTTCCACAGCAGCACGGTTATCATTGCCCAGGACATGGAAATTATAGCCGCAGGCGCGGAAGGCAGGCTCCAATACCTCGAAATGGATCGGGGACATCTGGGGACAAAGAATGGTATAGCCCTCAGCTCTCATTTCTTTCGTAAATTTTACCCGCTCATTGGCAGTGGAATGGATCGTTCTCTGCTTTTTGCGGATTTCCCGTACATGGACTGCAGAAATCAGGGAGCGGATACGGATTCTTGCGGCTCCCAGATTGTTTACCTCATCGATTTTCAGGCAGGTATAAATCTTATCAGAGCCGTTGAGAATATCACAAACCTGGTCAGTAGTAACAGCATCCAGACCACAGCCGAAGGAGTTTAACTGAATCAGTTCCAAATCCTCTCGGGTTCTCACAAAGCTTGCCGCTGCATACAGGCGGGAGTGGTACATCCACTGGTCAGAAACAATTAAAGGACGTTCCGGGGTACCCAGATGGGAAACGGAATCTTCCGTCAGCACTGCAATACCATAGGAAGTAATCAGTTCCGGGATACCATGGTTGATTTCCGGATCCAGATGATAGGGACGACCTGCCAGAACGATTCCTTTCATGTGATGCTGTTCCAGATAGGAGAGGACTTCTTCGCCTTTTTTCTGGGTATCCAGACGCACCTGTTCCAATTCCTTCCAGGCATGTGCAACTGCAGCACGGATTTCCTCAGCGGGGATTTCCTTGAACTCCTTTATTAAAGAAGAACAGATGGTTTCCTGGGAGGTAAAGGCCATAAAGGGATTACGGAAGCATACTTTACCACTGGAAATCTCTTCCATATTGTTTTTAATATTCTCCGAATAGGAAGTGACAATAGGACATTTTTAATATTTTCTGGATAACTTGTTACAATAGGACAGTTATAATGGTTGGTGGCACCCTCTACCTCCTGACGCTCGTAAAACAGTGCGGGATAGAAGATAAAGTCCGGGTTTTGTCTGATCAGCCATGCCACATGTCCATGCGCCAGTTTTGCCGGATAACACTCGGATTCACTGGGGATGGATTCAATACCAAGTTCATAGGTTTTGTGGGTGGAACTGGGGGATAATAGTACCCGGTAGCCTAAATCCGTGAAGAAGGTATACCAGAAAGGATAGTTCTCGTACATATTTAAGACGCGGGGAATGCCTACGGTTCCACGGGTGGCTTGTTCTTCGGATAAAGGTTCATAGGAAAACAGCCGCTCCAGTTTATAATCAAATAAGTTGGGTATATTTTTCTCGTTTTTCTGTTTGCCGATTCCTTTTTCACAGCGGTTGCCGGAGATGTACTTTCTGCCATCGTTAAAGGTGTTGATGGTCAGACGGCAGTGGTTCGTACAACCATTACATTTAGCCATGCTGGTACGATATTCCATAGCATTGATGGCATCAATGGAAAGCATGGTAGATGCATAGGTACGATCTTCGTCAAAACGTTCTCTTGCGATGAGGGCAGCACCAAAAGCGCCCATGATTCCTGCGATATCCGGGCGGATTGCTTCACAGCCTGCAATTTTTTCAAAGGCGCGGAGTACCGCATCGTTATAGAAGGTGCCACCCTGAACCACGATGTTTTCGCCCAGATCAGCAGCATCGGATACCTTGATTACCTTGAAGAGAGCATTTTTGATTACAGAGTAAGCAAGTCCGGCAGAAATATCTGCAACGGATGCTCCCTCCTTCTGTGCCTGCTTTACCTTGGAATTCATGAATACGGTACAACGGGTTCCCAGATCAATGGGATGGGGCGCAAAAAGTGCAGCCTGTGCGAAATCCTGTACGGAATAGTTCAGAGATTTTGCGAAGGTTTCAATGAAGGAACCGCAGCCGGAGGAGCATGCCTCATTTAACTGTACGGAGTCTACTGTCTGATTTTTGATCTTGATGCACTTCATATCCTGACCACCGATATCCAGGATGCAGTCCACATTAGGGTCAAAAAAGGCAGCGGCATAGTAGTGGGCAACGGTTTCTACCTCACCGTCGTCCAGCAAAAAGGCTGCTTTCATTAAAGCTTCACCGTAACCGGTGGAGCAGGAGCGTACAATATGTGCTTTTTCAGGAAGTAAGGAATAGATTTCCTGAATGGATTTTACAGCAGTTTTTAAAGGGCTGCCGTTGTTGTTGCTGTAGAAGGAATAAAGGAGAGAGCCGTCCTCACCTACCAATGCAACCTTGGTGGTGGTAGAACCGGCATCGATACCCAGATAGCAGTTTCCTTCATAAGAGGCCAGATCTCCGGTCACAACATGGTGACGGCTGTGTCTGGCGGTAAAAATATCATAGGCCTCTTTATTTTCAAACAGAGGATCGAGACGTTCTACCTCGAATTCCATTTTGAGGTCTACGGAAAGCTTATCCACCATTTCCTGCATGGTATAGAAAACATCTTCCTTTGCATTCAAGGCAGATCCTATAGCAGCGAAAAGGTGAGAATTGTCTGTCTGGATCACATGTTCATCGTCCAGCTTTAAGGTACGGATAAAGGCTTCGCGGAGTTCTGATAAAAAGTGGAGCGGACCGCCTAAAAATGCCACATGACCGCGAATCGGTTTACCGCAGGCAAGACCGGAGATGGTCTGGTTTACCACTGCCTGAAAAATAGAGGCAGCAAGATCCGGTTTCGTAGCACCATCGTTAATCAGCGGCTGAATGTCGGTTTTGGCAAAAACGCCGCAGCGGGCAGCAATTGTGTATAAAGACTGGTAGTCTTTGGCATACTCATTTAAACCGGCAGCATCGGTCTGGAGCAGGGAAGCCATCTGGTCGATGAAGGAGCCTGTACCACCGGCACAGATACCGTTCATACGCTGTTCTATC
>USSP01000293.1 GCA_900557385.1 uncultured Lachnospiraceae bacterium | reverse complement strand
TCTTATCGCGCACATCGCAGAACAGATCGTACTCCAGAGTGTACAGGCGGTCCTCCGCGCCCATGATGATGTCTTCCAGCTCTTTTAACCGGTCTGTCGTGTAGCGCTCCGCATTTGTCAGAGTCTGTTTGCGGATATAATCCTCCGGCACCAGATCTTTGAAGGAATTGGTTACCTCAAAGTAATAACCGAATACCTTATTGTATTTAATACGCAGATTTTTAATGCCTGTGCGTTCCCTGTCCTGTTCCTCCAATTGCGCAAGCCAGTTCTTACCCTCTGTCTTGGCATTACGCATGCTGTCGATTGTCTCATTAAATCCTTCTTTAATGATGCCGCCCTCACGGATCAACAGCGGAGGCTCTTCCACAATACTGTCCTCAATCAGATGAAACAGATCCTCCAAGCCGTCAATTTCTTCATACAGTTCCTTGAGTTCAGCCGCCGAAAAGTCCTGAAGAACCATTTTGATAGACGGAAGCATCTGCAGAGAATTACGCAGTGCAATTAAGTCTCTGGGATTGGCTGTTTTATAGCTGATTTTTCCCATCAGGCGTTCCAGATCATAGATGGGATTTAAATATTCCCGCAATTCATCCCTAGCCACAGCATTTTTACAGAAAGCTTCAATAGCATCCAGGCGGGCTTCCATCTGCCCTTTATCTAAAAGGGGCTGTTCGATATAATGCCGGAGTGTCCGGGCACCCATGGCAGTTTTGGTATGATCCAATACCCAAAGCAGGGAACCCCGTTTGCTTTTTTCACGCAGAGTTTCCGTTAATTCCAGATTTCTTCTGGTAGAACTGTCCAGCAGCATATATTTGCTGGTGAGATAAGGATAAAGATGGGTAAAATTATCCAGCGATACCTTTTGTGTCTCCAGTAAATACTGCAACAAAGCTCCTGCGGCCACGATTCCGGTGGGAAAATCCTCGATTCCCAATCCCGTCAGCACATTCACTTTAAAATGCTTTAATAAGGCTCTCTTGCAGCCATCCTCGTCAAAAAGGCGGGCTTCCAGAGGGTTGATACAAATATGTAACCGTCCCTTTAAATCCTCCACATCCACGCCACTCACCAGAAACGCATCATTACAGATAATTTCAGAAGGACTGTATTTATAAATTTCATCCAATAGTTTTTTTACATCGTCCACTTCTGTGAGATAATAATCTCCGGTCAGAATATCCGCAATGGACACGCCGATGTGATCCTGCATATAAGCAATGGACATCAGGTAATTGTTTTTGGATTCTTCTAAGGTCTGGGTATTTAAGTTCGTACCGGGAGTTACCACCCGGATAACTTCACGCTTAACCAGCCCTTTCGCCAGCTTCGGATCCTCCACCTGTTCACAAATGGCCACTTTATAACCACGGGAAACCAGACGGGACAGATATACATCCGCTGCATGATAGGGAACGCCACACATAGGAGCACGCTCCTCCAGACCGCAGCTTTTCCCTGTCAAGGTCAGTTCCAGCTCTTTGGACACAATCTTTGCATCTTCGAAAAACATTTCATAAAAGTCACCGAGACGATAAAACAGAATACAGTCCTTGTATTCCTCCTTCGTCTTCAGATACTGTTGCATCATGGGTGTGACTTCTGTCATATCAGGCATATTTTCAACCTATCCTCTTTTTCTGTAATTTCTTTTGTAAATTCCATGAAACGCTTTACTGCTCTTTCATTTCTCCCATGTAGTAGAAGCCCCGGCATTCCTTCAGATATACGGGTACAATTTTACCGATCAATTCCGCATTTCCCGGAAAATGTACAATGGTGTTATTGGAAAGCCTGCCATTGACCAACCGGGGATCATGTTCGTTAATCTCTTCTACTAAGGCATCCATCACTTGTCCCTGGTATCGGGATACTCTGTTTCGTGCGGTTTCCTGTACTACCTGTAATAAACGGTCAAAATTTTTCTTTACTTCCTCTTCGGGCACCTGATTTTCCATGGCTGCCGCAGGAGTGCCGGTTCGTTTCGAATAAATAAAGGTAAAGGCATTGTCAAATTCTACCTGTTTTACCACATCAATGGTCTCGTCCACATCTGCAGCCGTTTCTCCGGGAAAGCCTACGATAATATCCGTGGTGATTGCCATATCCGGCAATTCTCTGCGGATTTTCTGCGCCAATGCCAGATAGCTTTCCTTCGTATAACGCCGGTTCATGGCTGTGAGAATTTTGGTGGAACCGGACTGCAGGGGTAAATGAAGATGACGGCATACCTTGGGATTACGTTTCATCACTTCAATCAGTTCATCGGATAAATCCTTGGGGTGGGAGGTCATGAAACGGACACGCTGCAAACCTTCAATCTCGCACACCTGCTCCAAAAGCTGTGCAAAGGTAATCGGTTCTGTCAGATTTTTTCCGTAACTGTTGACATTCTGACCTAGCAGCATAATTTCTACTACGCCATCAGCGACCAGGCGCTCTATCTCCTGGATAATATCCCTGGGCTCTCTGCTCTTTTCCCGTCCCCGTACATAGGGAACAATACAGTAAGAGCAGAAATTATTACATCCAAACATAATATTGATACCGGATTTAAAACGGTATTTACGTTCTACCGGAAGCGTTTCTACAATCTGGTCGGTATCTTTCCAGATGTCAATCAACATTTCGCCCGGATTTTCAAAGACTCTGGTCAGGTACTCCGGAAATTTATATAAATTATGGGTTCCAAAAATTAAATCCACAAAGCGATAACTGGTTTTCAGTTTTTCGATAACAGACGCTTCCTGCATCATACAACCGCAAAGAGCGACTTTCACGTGAGGATTGCGCCGCTTGTTGCCGTTGGCAACCCCTAAATGTCCATACACGCGCTGGTTCGCATTATCTCTTACCGTGCAGGTATTGTAAATGAGAAAATCCGCAGCTTCGTCATCCTCGTGAATTTCATAACCGGCAGCTTCTAATACGTA
>USSP01000292.1 GCA_900557385.1 uncultured Lachnospiraceae bacterium | reverse complement strand
CTAGATCAATGAAAAAGAATTTATTGCATTTGTTGGACCATCCGGCTGTGGAAAATCTACGACACTGCGGATGATCGCGGGATTTGAAGAAATCACTTCCGGAGATTTGTATATTGATGGGAAGAGAATGAATGAGGTCGCACCAAGAGATCGAGGCATTTCTATGGTATTTCAGAATTATGCGTTATATCCTCATATGACTGTGGAGAAAAATATCGGCTATGGACTGAAAAATATGAAGGTACCGGCTGACGAGATCAAAAAAAAGGTAGACTGGGCAATTGATATTCTGGGACTGGAGGAATATAGAAACCGTAAACCGAAAAATCTGTCCGGAGGCCAGAGGCAGAGAGTGGCTCTTGGAAGAGCAATCGTAAAGGATCAGAAGGTATTTTTGATGGATGAGCCGCTGTCTAATCTGGATGCAAAGCTTCGTGTCAGCATGAGAAATGAGATCAGCAAGCTTCACCGCAGTCTTGGAAGTACTACAATCTACGTTACGCATGACCAGGTGGAAGCAATGACCATGGCAGACCGTATCGTGATCATGAAAGCGGGTGTTGTACAGCAGGTTGGTAAGCCAATGGAGCTGTACGAAAAACCGGTCAATAAATTTGTGGCGGGATTTATCGGCTCACCACAGATGAATTTCTATGATGTTTCCATTGAGGATGGACAGATTGTATTTTCAGATGGCAATCGGCTGACCATGAAGCAGGAAATGGCTGAGAAGTTAAAGAAGCATGGAACAAGAATGACACTTGGAATTCGTGGAGAGGACATTAAATTTGATCCACAAAATCTGGACATCTATAAAGAAAATAAGATGCAGGCAGTTGTTGATAATACAGAGATCATGGGAAATGAAAATAATATCTACTTTGAATTTGGAGGAGCAGTAACGATTGCCAGGGTTTCAAAATATGAGCTGTGCAAAGTGGGGGATAAGGTAGAATTTGTGTTTGTGCCGCATAGGATGCACTTTTTTGATATCGACACGGAAGAAGCGATCGAACTGTAGGTAAGGTATGAAACAATCGGATGTCTGTAGGGGTAGAACCGCAGACATCCGGAAAGGGACAGGTATAGATATGGATCAGTTGAAAAAAGCAAATGAATATGTAAAACAGAACCGCATTCCAAAAGAAGAGCTTCCGATGTTCCATGTAACACCGCCATGCGGCTGGATGAACGATCCCAATGGATTTTCTGTTTATCAGGGAAAGACCCATTTATTTTACCAGTTTCATCCCTACAGTACAGTATGGGGACCGATGCATTGGGGACATTGTGAAATGGACGGAATTTCCGGCAGCATTGGCTCCGGATCAGGCGTATGATGAAGCAGGTTGTTTTTCCGGTTCAGGAATAGAGACAGAGAAAGGTCATCTTCTTGTATATACCGGTGTCATGGAAAAAGAGGAGGATGGGCAGAAATATACGTATCAGAATCAATGTATTGCTTTGGGGGATGGAAAGGCATATAATAAACTTGCACAAAATCCGGTAGTGACCGGTGACATGCTTCCGAAGGGGTTTAGCAGAGAGCATTTCAGAGATCCGAAGATCTGGAAAGAAGATGACGGATATTATATGGTCGTTGGAAACAAAACAGACCAGGGAAAGCCGCAGGTTGTATTATTTCATTCGGAGAATGCCATTGAGTGGGAGTATGTATCTGTACTGGCAGAGGATAAAAACGGAAATCTTGGAACTATGTGGGAATGCCCGGATTTCTTTGAATTGGACGGGGAATATATACTGCTTGCTTCTCCGCAGGATCTGTGTGCCGGTCCGGAGTTTCATAATGGAAATAATGCAGTATATTATACCGGCAGTTACGACAGGGGACGGCATGTATTTGATTATTCGCATGTATACTCTCTGGATGATGGCCTTGACTTTTACGCATCACAGACCATGTTGTCTGCGGATGGACGGCGTATTTTGATCGGATGGATGCAGACCTGGGATGCCAATATTCGCCCGGCAGATCAGAAATGGGCATGTATGATGACTATTCCAAGAGAGCTTCGTCTGGAAAACGGGCGGATATTGCAAAGTCCGGTCCGGGAGTTGGAAAAATACTACAGTAACTCGGTTCATTATGACCGGTGTACGATAAAAGGGACATGTCAGAAGGAAGGAATCCGGGGACGTGTGCTGGATATGACTGTAGAACTTTTGGAGGGCGATTATACTTCGTTTGACATCTGCTTTGCACAAAATGAAAAGCATTTTACGAAATTTACTTATGACCGTGCGGGTAAAACTATAGAAATTGACAGGACATACTGTGGAATGGTCCGTGATGTACTGGCACAGAGAAAAGTTCCGGTCAAAGTTTCGGGTGACGTTGTTAAGATTCGGATGATCCTGGATAAATATTCCGCAGAGATTTTTATAAATGATGGGGCACAGGTGATGAGTACGACATTCTATACTCCGTTGGATGCCGATCAGATCAGTTTTGTCTGTGATGGTTCTGTTACTGTCAATATTGATAAATATGATATATCTATCGGCGAAATGGCATGATGTATGCAGATAGGAGGAAAATGATGAAAAAATTTGACGTGGCTGCATTAGGGGAATTACTTGTGGATTTTACGGAAAATGGAATCAGTACACAGGGAAATCCTGTTTTGGAGGCCAATCCTGGAGGAGCCCCGTGCAATGTACTGTCCATGCTGCAAAATCTTGGAAAAAGTACGGCATTTATCGGAAAAGTCGGGGATGATGTTTTTGGAGGGATGCTGGCAGATGCAGTAAAAACACAGGGAATCAATACGGATAATCTTGTTGTAGATCCGGAGGTGCATACTACGTTAGCCTTTGTTCATACAAAGAAAGACGGAGACAGGGAGTTTTCGTTTTATAGAAATCCCGGAGCTGATATGATGCTACGATGGGAGGAGGTACAGCAGGAGAAGCTTGCTAC
>USSP01000291.1 GCA_900557385.1 uncultured Lachnospiraceae bacterium | reverse complement strand
ACCGATCATTCCCTCCTGGATCAGATCTTCTCTGTCCGCTCCCAGAATATACATGGAGCTTGCATGGGAACGCACCAGATTTTTATATTTGTCCAGTATATAGTCCATGATGGAGCTATCCCCTTCTCGCAGACGGGTAATCAATTCTTCATCCGACAGGTTGGCATAATCGCTCATGAAGTGAATCCTCTTTGACGGACGATTTCAAACGCCATAACTCCCGCTGCCACTGAAGCATTCAGGGAATCAATATCTCCCTTCATAGGAATGGATGCAATAAAGTCACATTTTTCCCGCACCAGACGGCTGACACCCTCTCCCTCATTGCCGATAACCAATCCGATGGGTCCCTTTAAATCCAGATCATACATACAGGTGCCACCCATATCCGCACATACGAACCACAGTCCTTCTTTTTTGAGTGCTTCAATGGTCTTTGCCATGTTGGTAACCTTTGCCACCGGTGTATAATTCAGAGCCCCTGCTGAAGTTCTTGCCACCGTAGCAGTCAGTCCCACCGCGCGGTTTTTGGGAATGATGACACCATGCGCACCGGCCAGATTGGCAGTACGGATGATAGCACCCAGATTGTGGGGATCCTCAATATTATCCAGCAGGAAGAGAAACGGCTGTTCGTTTCTCTCTCTTGCTAAAGCCAGGATGTCCTCTACTTCCGCATATTCATAAGCGGCTGCCATGGCAATCACTCCCTGGTGCTTACCGGTCTGGGACAATTGATCCAAACGTTCCTTATCTACATACTTAACCAATGTGTCCTGTTTCTTGGCTTCCCGCTTAATCGTAATGACAGGACCATCCTGACAGCCGTCTAAAACATACAGCTTGTCTATGGTACGTCCGGAACGAAAAGCCTCCAGTACCGCATTCCGCCCCTCGATTGTATATTCTGTATATGCCATGTTACAGCTCCAATTCTAATTTATGTAAACCATTTTTTACCAATTCCAACACGCGATCCATTCGTCCCTGTAAATACAAATAGCCGCATAAAGCCTCCAGTCCCGTAGCCTTCCGATAATCTGTAATGCTGGCATTTTTGGCAGAGGTATACGATTTGGCATTACGCCCCCGGTGGTACACGTTACGTTCTTCCTCCGTCAGTTCCTCCTCCAACACTTCGATCATTCTCGCCTGGGTCGCTGCATTGACAATTTTTGCCTTATCTTTATGCAACCGGTTGGGTGGACGGTTTCCCCGCTCCACGATGACTGTACGAATAATAATTTCAAACACACAGTCACCTAAAAAAGCCAGAGTCAGTGGCGAATAGGAGCGGATATCCACTTTCCCGCATTGAAATTCTGTTTTAATCTGGTCAAGAAGTTCCTTCTTGTTTAGTTCTTTTTCCACTTGACGCCCTCTCTGGTGTCCTCAAGAACAATACCCTTTTCTAATAGTTCTGCACGGATTGCATCTGCTTGTGCAAAGTCTTTTGCCTTCTTTGCCTGCTTGCGCTCTTCAATTTTCTCCAGAACATAGGCTTCCAGTTCTGCATCCACGCCTTCATTCTCCTGTGCCTGCTTTGCCTCATGGGCAGTGAGAAGATTTAAGGAAAGCACCTCGTCAAAGCTGCTAATCAGAGCACGCTTCGTAGTATCGTTGCAGTCAGCCTTTAACAAATCATAAATCACGGTCATCGCGGAAGCGGTATTTAGGTCGTTGCAAAGGGCATCCTCGAAATGTCTGCGATAATCTGCAAACACCTGCTCATCTACAATACCGTCCTCTTTCAGTTCTGCGATTCTCTTTACCAGTTTGTTGTAGGCTGCTGTCATCTGATCCAGTACCTCATAGGAGAATTCCAGTGGCTTGCGGTAATGGGACTGGAGGCAGAACATACGGTAGACAATAGGATCATAGCCCTTTTCTTCCAGTAAAGAAACGGTAAGGAAATCCCCTTTGGATTTACTCATTTTACCGGATTTGTCGTTTAAATGATGTACATGGAACCAGTATTTGCACCAGGGATGTCCCAGATAGGATTCACTCTGGGCAATCTCGTTGGTATGGTGAGGGAAAATATTGTCCACACCACCACAATGTAAATCCATATACTCACCCAGGTTCTTGATTCCGATACAGGAGCACTCAATGTGCCATCCGGGATAGCCGACACCCCAGGGACTATCCCATTTTAATGCCTGCTCCTCAAATTTGGACTTGGTAAACCACAGAACAAAGTCGTTTTTATTCTTTTTATTCACATCCTCGGTCACGTCATCCCGGACACCTACCATGAGTTCCTCTTCGTTCTGGGTGTTAAACACATAGTATTCTTTTAATTTGGAGGTATCGAAATAAACATTTCCACCAGCCTGATAAGCATAGCCTTTTTCCAGCAAGCTTTCAATCATGTGGATAAACTCGGAAATGCAGTTTGTGGCAGGCTCTACCACATCTGGTCTTTTGATGTTTAATTTCCTGCAGTCCTCAAAAAACGCATCGGTATAAAATTTAGCAATTTCCATAACAGTCTTGTGTTCGCGTTTCGCGCCCTTGACCATCTTATCCTCACCGGTATCCGCATCACTGGAAAGATGACCTACATCAGTAATATTCATGACACGTTTCACATCATAACCCAGGTAGCGCAGCGTTTTCTCTAGTACATCTTCCATAATATAACTGCGCAGATTTCCGATATGGGCAAAATGGTAAACGGTAGGTCCACAAGTATACATTCCAATCTTGCCATCGGTGTGAGGCACCAGTGTCTCTACCTTTTTTGTCAGTGTATTATAAAATTGAAATCTATTTTCCATTTGTCTTTTCCAACTCCTTCTTTAATTCCCGGACATTTTCTTCCAGTACCAGCAGACGATTCGTTAATTCCGTATTGGTACGCTGCAATACATTGATGTCCTCTTCCACCGGATCCGGTAAATCTGTCTGTATCAATACGATCATTATGAGTATTTTGTACAAGGCACATCCGGATGAT
>USSP01000290.1 GCA_900557385.1 uncultured Lachnospiraceae bacterium | reverse complement strand
ATGACTGATGCACAAAAGCAAGAAGCACTCGAATGAAATGAATTCCGGGAAGACGGGCAGCAAGCAGGAGAAGAAGCTGAAGGAGAGCAAGCGTCTCATAGAGGATTGTAACCAGAAGCTGGAGAATTTGGAAGACGAGCAGTTGGATCTGCCCAGACTCATTGAAGATAAAAACTATGATCTGATGCTGCAGACCATGGAAGAATGTTATATAACACTGGAGGAAAATACCAGCCAGATCCAGCAGATTGATGAATGGGTGAAGCAGATTCGTATCGAATTAAAGAAACGTCTGGTGCAGAAGCAGGAGATGGAAGAAACGAATCGCAATCTGTATGCTTACATGCATGACATTTTTGGTTCGGATGTGATCGAGCTTTTTGATATGAAATATGATCCCAAGGACAATCTGGACATAGGGGATTCACAACAAGGATGAGGGGAGGGCAGCCGTAAGGTTGCCCTTTTCAAGATAAGCGGGAAATGACATTTCTGTTTCGATAGGAAAACAAAGAGGGAAAAGTATGCAGAATCTGGTAACGGCACAGGAAATGAAGGCGGCGGATAATCGGACAAGTGAACAGTTTGGCATGGAAAGTCTTGTCCTGATGGAACGTGCAGCACTTTCCGCAAAAGCGGTTTTAGCAGAGTACCTTCAGACGAAAACAAAATTTTTATTTTTTTGCGGAGTGGGCAATAACGGCGGTGACGGATTGGCACTGGCAAGGATGCTTTTTCTGGAAAAGAAGCTGGTGCAGGTGATTATGGTGGGGGATCCGACCCGATGCACGCCCTCCTGTAAGAGGCAGCTGCAGATCGTAAAGGCCTATGGCGTTCCTGTCTGCACCGGAGAAAACCTGCCGGGGGATGAAGAAATAAAGGAAAAAATAAATAGTGCGGAGGTCATTGTGGATGCCCTGCTGGGAGTAGGGGTAAACCGATTGATTGGAGAACCCATGAACCGGATCATCCAGGCAATCAACCGGCGCCCGGAAAAGACATGGTGCGTCAGTCTCGATCTTCCAACCGGAATTCATACGGATACCGGAGAGGTGCTGGGAATGGCAGTACGGGCTGACCTTACCATAACCTTTGCCTTTCAAAAGCTGGGGCTGATTCGTTTCCCCGGATGTGAATTTGCCGGCAGGGTAATACTGGCTGATGCAGGAATTACGCAGGAGTCTTTGTCTGACTCCGTGCATGTTACCTATGCAGCAAATGAAATTGAAGAGAAAATACCGAAGCGGAAAGCCTACGGAAATAAGGGAACATTCGGCAAGGTATTAGTGATTGCCGGAAGTCATGATATGGCGGGAGCCGCTCTTTTGTGTGCCAGAGGCGCTTATGGTGTAGGCGCAGGAATGGTGAAAATTGTTACCGATGCATCCAATCGTCTGATTGTACAGACCGCGCTTCCGGAAGCCATGCTTTTGACCTATGAAAAAAAAGACCTGAACAGTGCTGCAGAAGAAAAAGTTTACAGCAGACTGGCGGATTCTATACAGTGGGCGGACAGCATTGTGGTGGGTCCCGGACTTTCTACCGGGGAAGCGGCACAGCAGCTGTTGCATCACACGTTACAATACCTGAAGCAATCGTCGGAGGGGAAAACGACAGCAGAGAAAATTTTGCTGTTAGATGCCGATGCATTAAATCTTATTGCCGGAAGGGAAAAGCTGCGCCAGCTTCTGAAACAATGTAATCTTCCTTTGGTATTGACACCGCATCCGGGAGAACTTGCAAGATTGACGGGCAGATCCATAGCATCATTAAAGGCGGATCCGGAACAGGAAACAGAAGAGGTGCGCCGATTTTATGAAAGGGCAGTACTTGTCTGCAAGGATGCCCGTACCTATGTGTTTCCGGATCGGCAATCGGGAAATGCCCATGTTTTTGTCAATACCCTGGGAAATGACGGCATGGCAACTGCAGGAAGCGGGGATGTACTGGCAGGAATTCTGGGAGGCTTGTGTGCTCTTGGCCTTGGTGATAAGGAGAGCGAAAACACATCGGACTGGTGTTGGAAAACGGTATGTCTAGGTGTAGCAATACACGGGGCGGCAGGCGATCTTGCTGCGCAGAAGTTTGGAAAAGCGTCCATGAAGGCAGGAGATCTTGTGGAGCAGTTACCGGAGGTAATGACCGGTGGCAATGACCTGTGGTCAAAGAGATGAGAGTATGATAAAATAAATCCGTCAAACAATGGGTACAAAGGAAAAGGAGAGCACTATGCCTGAGATTCGTGTGTTGGATCATGACACAATTGACAAGATTGCTGCCGGTGAAGTAGTAGAACGACCTTCCAGTGTGGTAAAGGAATTGGTGGAAAATGCCATGGATGCCGGTTCGGATACAATCACTGTGGAAATCCGGGGAGGCGGCATTGATTTTATCCGCGTGACGGATAATGGCTGTGGAATCCCGTCAGACCAGATTGAAACGGCTTTTATGCGTCATGCGACAAGTAAAATCCGCAGTGCGGATGACCTGGATATAGTGGAAAGTCTGGGATTCCGCGGTGAGGCATTGTCCAGTATCGGAGCTGTGGCACAGATTGAACTGATCACCAAAACACCGGAGGCTTTGATCGGAACCCGTTATATCAGTGAAGGGGATGGAAAAAAGAACTGCGAAGAAATCGGAGCGCCCAATGGAACTACGGTGATGGTTCGTAATTTATTTTATAATACACCGGTACGCCGGAAATTTTTGAAGACTGCAACCACAGAGGGAAGCTATATTGCAGATCTGATGGAGCATCTGTCATTGAGTCATCCATCGGTTTCCTTTAAATTTATGGTTAATGGTACGGTGAAATTCCATACCTCCGGGAATGGAGATCTGAAAGAGGTCATCTATCGGATTTACGGACGTGAAATCGCAAAGGAAATTTTCCCGTTCGAGGCTTCTGATAACGGATTTTCTGTAAAAGGATTTCTTGGCAGTCCGCAGCTGGTGCGCCCGCATCGCCATGA
>USSP01000289.1 GCA_900557385.1 uncultured Lachnospiraceae bacterium | reverse complement strand
CAGCCAATGACCTGTTGGAGCTTTATGCGATTATCGGGGAAAAGAAATGCCTGGAGGCAGCGGAAGACCAGCTGACGATTCTGGAACTGTTTGGAGGCAGAGCACCGGATCATCGGCTTTATGAAACAGCCCTGCGTTATGGAGAGAACCGAAATAAGGGCAAATACCAGATTTATGGCGATACGTTGCCCAATCCTTGCAGTGTGCTGACCGGAATGGTTTATTTGAAATATGCCCGCATTCTGGAGCATGAGGGGGATCCGGAACTGGATTTGGTACAGAAACAGTTTAAACGGAAGGCCTATGCAGCACTGCGGAGTGCTTTATCCCTGTTTTTCGAAGATGGAAGTGCGGGGTGTACCTATTTATATCCCTATGCGGTGGATGGCAGACCGGAGCAGTTCACCGACCCCTATGCCAATGACCAGGACTGGGTATTATACTTTTTACAGATGTATGAAGCGTAGGCTGATATTGGTTTACAAGGTGACATTATGATTAAAAGGGCATAGTATGCTGAATGGATGACAAATAGTCTGACAAATCGAAAAATAATGTCAAATTGTTGTGCTTGCTTATCCTGATAGAGATGTGCTATAATATCATCTGTTGAAGCAATACTGTTTCAATCAATAGAGGAATAGTACAGCGGTAGTGCGGCGGTCTCCAAAACCGTTAACGGGGGTTCGATTCCCTCTTCCTCTGCGAAGAGTCTGGTTTTTGCCAGACTCTTTTTTGATTGTATGGAAACGGAGGCTTCCATACAATCAAAAAAACGCTCCGCGGGAATCGCACTGTAGCGGAAAGGATGATGCCACGAAGCGTGACCCTCCACAGGCGAAGAATCCTGTGACGCAGAATTTTTCAGTTGGCGCGCCATGGGCATATAGCTCCACAATGTTCAATTTTTGCCCAAGTAGCCATGGAAATCCAGGCACTTTCAGGAGAAAATGAGGTGCTCACGGGCAAATTGAAATAAAGCAAAAGATTTTGCCCTGATATGATTCTAAAAATAGGGCAAGAATAATTGAATAACGTCATTTTGCCCGTTCGGTTTACATAACAAAAGAAAAAGAGTAGAAAAAGCGTGTAATGGACAGATAGGATGGGTAAGATTTGTCGAGATACAGACATCTTGCCCGATAGTTTACATAATATGTAAAGATGAAATGCAGATACGCAGACTCTATGCTAGTGGGAAGAATGAATTTCGCCAATCAGAGCCGAATGAGGACAAGAAAAAATGAAATGACAACAAACAAGGCGGGCATCAGCCCGCCTTGTTCTATACACTCGAGTGTAAGCACTCATTAACAACCGAAGTTAAAATATTTGCAGATAGCATTAAATAACTCGGAACAGCTATTGAAAGTAAAACACATAGTCAAATCCTCCTTGTTTGTTTCTATCTTGTTTCGTGTGTCTCAGCTAAGCACAAACAAATTGTAACAATTTCGTAACATTTAAACAATAGGAGGATTCTGGAGGGAATGTCATTTTTTTCAAAACCAAGATTTTCGGGTCTTCAAAGCCATGCTGCTATGACAGCACTATTGCATCCAGTTCCTTAACCGTTCAGCAATTTCTTTGGTGCAGGATGCAGTGACCCGGATTCCTTCCGGGAGATATTCCTGGGAGCGTACATCTGCATTTTCCTGAAGATAGGAGACCCGTCCGCCTTCCGTATAAGGAAACAGGAAATCAGCCAATACCTGTTTCTGATATAAATGATCACAGATAAAGGCGAGAAGAGACTGGATATGGTCAGGATTTTTCGCGGAAAAATAAAAGGCACGGTCAGTGGCAGCCGGTGTTTCCGGCGCATTCTCTGCCAGATCTACTTTATTATAGAGAGTCAGCATAGGGATATCCCCGGCTCCCAGCTCATCCAGCGTCTGTGTGGTTACCTGGATATGCTCCTTGTAAGCCGGATCGGAGAAATCTACTACCTGTAACAATAAATCAGCGGTCACGGCTTCCTCCAGCGTAGAACGGAACGCTTGCACCAGATGATGGGGGAGGCGGTCGATAAATCCAACGGTGTCAGACAGAAAGAATCCCCGATGATCAGCGGGCATGATGCGACGCACTGTAGTATCCAACGTGGCAAACAGCATGTCCTGCTCCAAAACTTTCCGGTCTTCGTCCTGATCAAAATAGGTCAGCAGAGAATTCATCACCGTAGATTTTCCTGCATTGGTATATCCTACTAAAGCTACCTGGGGGAGTGCAGAGGAATTGCGAAGCTTCCGTTGCGTGTCCCGATCCTTTGCCACATCCTTCAGGCTGCGCCGGCATTCATTGATGCGATGCTCAATGTAACGGCGGTCCAATTCCAGCTTTTTCTCACCGGCGCCTTTATTACTCATGGCACCGCTGGCACCGCCCTGACGTCCAAGAGCGGCGTGAAGTCCCACCAGACGGGGCAGGGTGTACTGGAGTCTGGCAAGTTCCACCTGCAATTTAGCTTCTTTTGTTCTGGCTCTGGAAGAAAAAATTTCCAGAATCAGTGAGGTGCGATCAAGTATGGGCATGTCCAGTTCCTGTTGCAAATTACGAAGCTGGGTGGGAGACAGGGCGTTATCAAAAATCAGCATATCCGGCTGCACCAGAGCAATTTCCTGACGCAGCTGTGCCAATTTCCCGGTTCCGATATAGAGAGCATTGTGGGCTGCCGGAAGATTCTGCGTCATCTCTCCGACGACTTCAAAACCGCAGGCACCCGCAAGACCTTTCAGTTCCTGCAATGCATGTTCAAAATGGGGATCGTCATCTATACAGACGCCCACTAAATAAGCTTTTTCCATAAATTATAAAACCTTTCTGAAACCTGCTTCTTGCTTTTCGTTTTTGATAGTGTTATCATTCTATGCATATTGTGAAAGAAAAAACAATCTAAAAATGTAGTAGAAAAAGGTCAAAGATTGAAAAAGAAATTTTTCAATCTCGAGATTTGTGTCTGCGCGCACTTGACACAAAC
>USSP01000288.1 GCA_900557385.1 uncultured Lachnospiraceae bacterium | reverse complement strand
AAGAGGGAATCAGTCCCCGGTGCCATTTAGAGGATATTACCCGTGCAGATATTTACGGCTATGTGGTTCCTTTCTGTCTGGAATTGATGAAACTGATGGAAGAGTATAAGATTCCCATTAAGATCCGTGCCTGCGATACCATGGGATACGGTGTAAACTTCCCCGGTGCGGTAATTCCCAGAAGTGTACAGGGAATCATCTATGCAATTCATACCCATGCAGGCGTGCCTTCATCTTTAATTGAATGGCACGGACATAATGATTTCTATAAAGCGGTGACCAACTCCACCACAGCATGGCTGTACGGCTGCTCCGGTGTCAACACTTCTCTGTTTGGTATCGGTGAGAGAACAGGAAATACCCCTTTGGAGGCAATGGTCTTTGAGTATGCACAGTTAAAGGGGCATTTAAATGGCATGGACACAAAGGTTATCACCGAACTGGCTGAGTATTATGAAAAAGAAATCGGCTATCACATTCCTCCCCGTACACCATTCGTGGGAAAGAATTTTAATGTGACAAGGGCAGGAATCCATGCGGATGGATTATTAAAGAACGAGGAAATTTACAATATTTTTGATACAGAGAAGTTCCTGAATCGTCCGGTTCTCTGTGCAGTTTCCAACACCTCCGGGCTGGCGGGTATTGCACACTGGATGAATACTTACTACAAGCTTCATGAGGAAGGAACCCAGTTACAGAAAACCAGTGAACTGGTGAAAGCAGTAAAGGAATGGGTGGACGCCGAGTACGCAAGTGGACGTGTGACTGTACTTACTGATGAGGAACTTGTGGCAGAAATCAATAAATGCTGTGAAAAGCTCGGACTAAAAATCGAGGAACACACTGGAGTCAAAATTGAAAAATAAAATTTTTCAATTTGCGGGATTTGTGTCTGCACAGGCTTGACACAAACTCGTTATGCGCTGAGAAAACGCGCAAAAATGTGGAGAAGAGAAGATCATGAGTTTTGATGTGAAACAGGAAGTGACGGACAAGTATTCGTTGCGGGGAAGAGTCTATTCAAAGATCCGGGAGGATATTCTGAATGGAAAGTATAAGGAACATGAAGAACTGAAGGAGATGGCAATCGGTGAGGAATTAGGTGTGAGCCGTACGCCGGTCCGTGAGGCTTTCCGTCAGCTGGAGCTGGAGGGACTGATTCAGATTATTCCCAACAAGGGTGCTTACGTAATTGGTATCACGATGAAAGATGTGCAGGACATTTATATGATGCGTGCACGGCTGGAAGGATTGTGTGCCAGATGGGCAACGGAACACATTACGCAGGAGCAGATGGAGGAATTGGAAGAAAATACTTACCTGGCAGAATTTCATGCCAGCAAGAACCATCTGGAACAGATGGCACAATTGGACAATCGTTTCCATGAATTGCTTTATGAGGCATGTGATTCCAAAATGCTGGAAAACACCTTAAAGGATTTTCATCAGTATGTCATGCGGGTGCGCCGTAAAACCTTGTCCAGTGAAGCGAGAAGCACAGCTTCCAACAATGAACATCGTCAGATTATGGAAGCAATCAAGGCAAAGAATGCAGATCTGGCAGAGGAACTGGCACATCAGCACATGATTAATGCCTATAATAATATGTTGAAACATGGACTAAGTGAGGCATATCTGGAAGATAAATAAGAAAAACAAGGAGCAGACAAGGAGGATTGTATGGCAAACAAGATTAAAATGACCACCCCTTTAGTAGAGATGGATGGGGACGAAATGACCAGAGTTCTTTGGAAACTCATCAAGGATGAACTGTTACTTCCCTTCGTAGACTTAAAAACTGAGTATTACGATTTAGGGCTTGAGTATCGTAACGAGACAAATGACCAGGTAACGATTGATAGTGCCAACGCTACCAAGAAGTATGGAGTTGCGGTAAAATGTGCAACCATTACTCCCAATGCAGCCAGAATGACCGAGTACAATCTGAAGGAGATGTGGAAGAGTCCTAACGGAACCATTCGTGCCATGCTGGACGGAACGGTTTTCCGGGCACCTATTATTGTAAAAGGTATTGAGCCTTATGTAAAAAACTGGACAAAGCCCATCACCATTGCAAGACATGCCTACGGCGATGTTTATAAGGCATCGGAGATGAAGATTCCCGGTGCAGGAAAAGCAGAACTGGTTTACACAGCAGAGGATGGCAGTGAGACCAGAGAATTGATCCATGATTTCAAGGGTGCGGGAATTATCCAGGGAATGCATAACCTGAATGATTCCATTGAAAGCTTTGCAAGAAGCTGCTTCAATTATGCGTTAGACACCAAGCAGGATCTGTGGTTTGCCACCAAAGATACCATTTCCAAAAAGTATGACCATACCTTCAAGGATATTTTCCAGGAAATCTTTGATACAGAATATAAAGAGAAATTTGAACAGGCCGGCATTACTTATTTCTATACGCTGATTGATGATGCGGTAGCCCGTGTGATCCGTTCCGAGGGCGGCTATATCTGGGCATGTAAAAACTATGACGGTGATGTGATGAGCGACATGGTTGCAACCGCATTCGGCTCTCTGTCCATGATGACGTCTGTGTTAGTTTCTCCTAACGGCTATTTCGAGTATGAGGCAGCGCATGGTACCGTACAACGTCATTATTATAAGCATCTGAAAGGGGAGGAAACCTCCACCAATCCGATCGCCACTATTTTTGCATGGACAGGTGCCCTGCGCAAACGTGGGGAACTGGATCAGCTTCCGGAGCTTATGGCATTTGCAGACAAACTGGAAAAAGCCTGCATCAAGACGGTAGAGGATGGTAAGATGACCAAGGATCTGGCATTAATCACTACATTAGAGAATCCCAAGACTTTAAATACCCAGGATTTTATTAAAGCAGTTCGTGAAACTCTGGAGAATCTGTAAAAACAGAAACAATTGATTCACGAAAAAGCCACCATGTACAGCAATTCCGTACATGGTGGCTTTTTTGTGTTATGTTGATTAATCAGGACTCACTCAA
>USSP01000287.1 GCA_900557385.1 uncultured Lachnospiraceae bacterium | reverse complement strand
TATTCCGAAGACCCCTTCCTCACCGGAAAAATTTCTGCAGCCATGACCAACGGCGTCCAGAAGAATCCGGGCAAAGGTACCACTATCAAACACTTTGCTGCCAACAACCAGGAGGAGAACCGCTACTTTACCAACGCCCACATCGGTGAGCGCGCCATCCGTGAGATTTACTTAAAGGGCTTTGAAATCGCCGTGAAGGAATCCCAGCCCATGTCCATTATGACCTCCTACAACCTGTTGAATGGAACCCACACTGCCAACAATTACGGCCTGATTCAGAAAATGGCGAGAGACGAGTGGGGCTTTGACGGCGTCATTATGACCGACTGGTATACCTCTGTGAATATCCCTGCCTTTACCGGAAAATACCCGGCGAAGTATCCCATTTCCGCATCCACCGGCTGTATCCATGCAGGAAACGACATCCAGATGCCCGGATGTAAGGAAAATGTGGAGGATATCATCCAGGCAGTTAAGAGTGGCGAAGAAAAGGATGGTTACAAGATTACGCTGGCAGATTTACAGTTCTGTGCAAAGAATGTACTTCATATCGTGGCAAAGACCATGAAATAAAAAGAAAAGAGAAGGTGTCTATGGGAAAAACAATCCGCTACAAAGGAGAACTGGAAGATTTTACTTTGAATTCGGAAGTTTTTTGTATTTTTTGTATATTTACTTTTAGTAATCTTATGGTATAAATATCAGAAAAAGATATCACTACCGTGGGAGAGGGAGAGTGCGACGGAATGAATTTGCTTCTGGACAGAGATTTTCATATTGTAATTTCCATAGGAACCTTTGCCTGTTATTTGTTTTTGTCTTCCTGCTTTATCAGCGTTACAAGGGATGAACCCATCGTCCATTATCTGCGGAGAATTCTGACAGCACTTTTATGCTGGACAGGCGGTATCATGCTCATGCGGCTGCAGATCAGTCCCGGCATGTGGTTCTGGCATCATTTTTCCATGTTGAGTCTGTTTCTCATTCCGGTAGGAATTTATGGCTTTCTGTTTTGCGTTCTGGAGATTACAGGAAAAAAAAGACTGCTGGTATTCTGGTTGCTTTTGTCTGCAGCAATGGAAGTTCTTAACATTTTTACCGGCTGTCTTCTTCCTGCACCAACCGTGTGGTATATGGCAGATGGAAGAGTTTCCTATGTCTATCAGGCAAAACCGGGAATCCTGATATGGGCAGCGGCGGAAATTATTTTTCTGATTTATGTAACCGTTCTTGCCCATAAAAAAATCGGAATCAATTATGGGTATCGGCGCAGACTGGCTCCCTTACTGCTGGGAACCATATGCCTTTTGGGGGGAACCGGTTTATGTCTCACATCCTGGGGAGTAGAGGTTCCTTTTGAGGAGTTGGGTGGTGTCTGCATGGCGGTATGCTTTGTCTATACCATTTATAAGCAGTACCTCTTTTCCCTAAAATCGCGGGTTATTGCCGGAATTTCCTATTTTACGGCAGCTGTGGTGGCTTTTTCACCGATAATCCTTCTGGATTTTTTCCTGAAACAGACAGTGAAAGAAGTAAGCCGTTATACCAGGCAGTCCCTCTTTGTATTTATGCTGTCGGAGTGCCTGTGGTGTATTCTGATACTGGCTTTTACCCGGAAACGGGTGGAGTATCTCCTGTTCCGGAGAAGAAAATACATCGTGGACAGTCTGGTGGAATTCCAGGATACCGTTACCTCCGCCATGAATAAAAAGAGACTTTATCAGATGATTCAGGAGACGGTGGGCAAGGCTGTATTGGGTTCCTGCACCCATATTTTTGAGGAAAAAGATGGAAAGATTGTGGAATACACTGCCAATGGAAAACGGATATTGACGGAGGAAGAGGAAATTCAGATAAGACAACTTTACGGTAAAGTGGAGGATGGCAAGGCACCGGAAGCCGCAGCTTTTAAATACGACAATAAAATCGTGGGCTGTCTGTACGTAGAACTGAAACGAAAAAAACGACTGATTTATGATGAGGCAGACTGCATCCGGCAGATTGGGAATAGTGTGTCCGGAGTGCTAAAGGGCATCAATGCCTACGAAGAACTGTATCAGGTGTCCATCCACGATGAACTGACAGGCTTATATAATCGGAATTATTGCCTGGAATGTCTGGAAAAATGGGATATCACAGCAAGTCCTGCCGGAATGATTTATCTGGATATGGATAACTTTAAGCTGTATAACGAATTATACGGAGAAAAGACGGGAGACCGGGTTTTGCAATGGTGTGCCAAACAGATGCAGAAACTGGCTGAAAGTACCACGCAGATATTCCGTGTGGGCTCCAATGAATTTCTGATTATCGGGGCGGAAAATGACAAAAAGAAACTGGTTTCCCTGGCAAAACGGATTCAGACCACAATCTTAAAGACAGCGGAAGACAAGCCCAAAGTAATTCAGCTGATGACTTTTAGCATTGGCATTTCATGGGACAGGACAATGGCAGAGAATGCCAAAGAATTGTTTCACCAGGCAAGGCGTGCCGCGTTTTATGCCAAGGAAAATGGTAAAAACCGCATTGAAATTTATGAAAAGAATATAGAGGTAAAGGATCAGAATAACGAAAAAGGATATAACCAGATATCCCCTACGATTTTTGCACTGATGGCAGCGGTAGATGCAAAGGATTCTTTTACCTTTGAACATTCGGAAAATGTATCGGAGTATGCGGTAAAACTGGCAGAAAAACTGCGGCTTCCCGAGAAAGATATTCAGACGGTGAAAGTGGCGGGGCTGCTTCATGACATCGGTAAGATCGGAATCCCGGAAAAGATCTTAAAGAAGAAGGGAAAACTCACCGATGAGGAATATGAGATGATGAAGACCCATGTGGAAAAATCCGTGGAAATGATCCGTTTCCTGCCCGATATGGACTATGTGATTCCTGCGGTGGTGTCCCATCATGAACGGTATGATGGAAAAGGATATCCCAATGGGATCAAGGAGTTTCCCATAGTTAAAGATACCACACCAAATATGAT
>USSP01000286.1 GCA_900557385.1 uncultured Lachnospiraceae bacterium | reverse complement strand
TTTTTTGTTTGATAGGAAATTCCTATCAAACAAAATGCTCCGCAAGGATGCGCACCTCGCGGAGAAGAAGTATATGCTGCGCATACCGCTCGGGCGCGAAAGAGTCGCAAGCGACTCTTTATTTCCTTTCGGGATGGCTTTTCCAATAAGAGAGTAGGGCAGGAAAGAGGAGAAACGTGAGATGAACGGAAATGAGGAATGCAGAAAGAAACGAAAACGATGGATGGTGGGCGTCGTCCTGGGAATGGTTGTACTGATTATGGCAGTGGCAGCGTTGTTCAGGGGCAGGCTGGACGCAGTGGAATCCGGGGAACCGGAGGATTTGTATTATGCCTCAGAGCAGCAACAGTATGTTTATGTACCGGTACAATATCTGACAGAGGCATTTGGAACCTATGAATCCTATGGGAAAATGTCCCTTTATTTTGCTTTTAATGAGGATTGGGAACCTTATATTATTTGCATGGATGATGCAGATGCGACACAGTACGCAGATCTTGTGGCGTATACCTACGGCATGCTGGATGAAGCCGAAATGCAGAATATTACAGGCTATTCGGTACCTATTGACCCGGATATGCAGGATTTGGCAGTGGAGTGCTATAACGAGCTGTTTGATGACGAATATGTAACGGATGACAATTTTTACGATGTGTTTGGCAGCTATTACATGCAGGTGGGAGGAAAATCCAGTGCCTACACCAACTTTAATACCTTTATTATTTTGCTGTTGGTCGGAGCAGTTGTGCTGGGATATTCTCTTTATCAGGTTAAAAAATACGGGAAGGCGATGCAGGCTGCGGAAACTGCAGGCAGTACCGGAGCGGGTGTTTCCTATGGCGTGGAAGATATGTTTTCCGAACAGAATGTGAAGGTGCCGGGAGAAATCGTGAGCCATAACCGTTTCCTGGGTGTTTTGGGAGCCTTCGGTGGAGCCTTGCTTGGTTCGGCACTGATTATTGTGATCGGACTGCTGGGTTATGTGTCCGGATGGGCAGCAGTTGCAATGGCGCTTCTTGCAATCAACGGCTATAAATGGCTGGCAAAGGGAATTGACAAGGCTGGCATTATTCTTTCCATTATCATTACGGCGCTTCTGATTCCGGTGGCGAATTTTATGGAAATTGGGATTGTTTACTATCAGAGCATCAACGATATCATGGGAGGCTATGTATCCTTCTGGAGAGCTTTGCAGAATACACCCCAGTTCATGACAGACTATGATGCCTGGGGAAGCTTCTGGCAGAATGTGGCAATGGGATATCTTCTGGGTGGTGTCTGCCTGGGCTTCTGGGTTCCGGGAATCATCCGGGGAAAGAAAGCCTACAGTATTCCTGCAAACTATCAACCGCAGAATATCTATAGTGAGCCGGATGAGTTTGGGGAGCAGCAGATGAGCGTGACCTTGAAACTGCCCAAATCCAACGCCGTGATTCTCTATGTGATGGGCGGGCTCATGGTGGTCTTTGGTCTTTTCCTGGCACTGGCACTGCTGGGAAATGAGAGTGTGGCAGGCGCCGTGACAATTTTCCTGTTCTTTGTATTCTGGACAGTTGTGTTAATCTGGCTTGGAAAAATCAGTTCCGGTGTCACCTATACCGCAGACGAGTGGGGCGTCCACTGGTACCGTCCTTTTGGGAAAAAGCATGTAGATATTGCCTATGCGGAGATTACGAAATTGGAACTGAGCAGAATCCAGTGTCGTGTTTTCACAGGGGATCCCAAGAAGAAAATATTCATAGCACTGCGTAATTTTAAAAATGCACAGGACTTTGCCTATGTGGTGCAGACCTGTTATAATCGTGTACAGGAGAGAGCAGGAGAGATTTAAACTGCATCGTTGAAAGAGAAGGAGGGGCATACATGGAATACAATATTGCACCGTTGGAAAAACGAATAAAGGAAAACATCAAGAATTACAATCTGGATGATCTGTTTCGACAGGAGGTTTTACATAAAAACCTGGAATTACTGCAGAAGACATTCCAGATGGACATTTGCTTTACTGATCGTCATGGTGTGCCTTATATGATTTTGGGGGAATCGTATGAAGGCTTTAAACCGGATGTAGTGGCAGAGCCAGGATTAAAATTCCGGGTATGTGACAGGACTCTGGGGCATATTTATTATAAGCTGGATCATACGCCGGAGTCCATGCAGGAGCTTGCAAAGGAAGCACTGCAGCAGGTATGCCGGCTTTGCACCGAGTATGGGGAGAGCCATTATATTAACGTGGAATATGCCCAGTATCTGGATTATCTGGAGGAAGTGCTGCAAAAGCAGAATCTGGAATCCAACCGTCCGGAGCAGAGAGATATTCTGACAGGTACTTTGACGAAAACCTATTTGGAAAAGAGAATGCGCTTGATTGACCGGGCGGAAATCGCACCGGTGGCATTGATTGAAGCGAATATCAATGACTGGAAATACGTGTTTGACCGTTATGGTGCGGAGCACAGTGACCGGCTGATTGCAACCGTTGCCGGATATCTGCGCCAGGAAGCAAAGTCCGAATATATTATAGGAAGATACGATGGGGATGTATTCCTGATCATGATTCCCATGCCGGAGGACGGAGAAGCAGAGGCATATTGTGCGAGAGTACAGGAGCGTTGTCTGGTATGTGATGATGAGCTGCTGGCTCCCAGCGTGGCATTCGGAATAGCAATGAAGCTGAATGTGGAACAGAAAATGGAAGATCTGATTTCAGATGCAGAGTATGAAATGCTGGCGCACAAGCTGGAGATGAAGAGTGCTGCAGGATACTATGAACGCCTGCATAAAAATGCCTAAATCTAAAAAAAGTATTAAATCTCCGAAATGATACTTTGATAAGAAAACAAAAGAAAAAACGAGAAAACAAAAGATAAAACGAGAATTCAAATGATATGTTCTTGTGGAGAGAGTTGCAAACCTCTCTGCAAGAACATAATATATGATTTGTAGTTAGCACTCGACTGAAATGAGTGCTAATAAGACCAGGCAAGAGATGTATTTTA
>USSP01000285.1 GCA_900557385.1 uncultured Lachnospiraceae bacterium | reverse complement strand
CCCAGTCCAAAGCCCGGTCCCGGTTTTAATACTTCCTGTTCATGTTCCCGCTGATAGTCGCAATACGCCCTCAGCCCCTTCTCCTGAAAGATTTCATTTTCCAGACGCAAATCAAACAACGCTCTGGCTGAGACTCCAACCACCATTTTCCATTTCTTTTCCATAAAAATCTCCATTTCTGCCTGCTTTTCATGGCTGCGTGAAAACCTGGTTTTCACACGGGATTATTTCCGGCAAGTGGATTGTAGATGGTTCGCATCCCAGCGATTTTAGCTGTGTTTGCTATACTCGGATTTTAACGGAGTCTGTCACACTCAAATCTCGCGTGGGTTAAAAGGCAGTTTTTCAATTCCTCGTATCGGTCATATACATTGCCCGGCTTAATTTCCAAATCCGATGCTGCAGCGAAGCTGTCAATCAGGGAATCGGTAATTTTATCCTGCATACTTTCCAACAATTCCACTTTCGCATGAAAATTCTCTGCATTTAGAAATGCCAGAAGATTGGGATCTATCTCCCCCTCACTCTCGTCCTCATTCGGCTGCTGTAATCCGTCAATCCGCTCAAACCGGTATTCCTGCACAGCATCCGGATATTTCTCTCTGTCCACCTTTTCCAAGAACATGGAGAGCGGTCTGGCAAAAATCTCATTGCTGCCGTACAACGCTTTATATATGACTAATTTCTCTTCTGTCTCTGTGTGCGTGGCAATCGCTACAATTTCGTAATCCTTGCCTTTAAAATGTCGATAACGTTCACCTGTTTTGGGATTATTCATGGAATATGCTTCCTTTCTTTTCGGTATTAGCATCTCCACTATTATAAGCCCAAATCCATAAACACGCCATTAAAAATATCCGAAATAAAATGGCAGATTATGTTAATGAAAGATTGCAGGAAGCCATCTTGCTTGTTGCAGCCTCAACCTGCTGCTTTAACTGCTCCTGTTCCTCCGTTTTCATCTTTTCCAGGCGTCTGTGATGAATCTGTACCGTATAATGGCGATCACCGTTCTCTGCGGTTACATATGTCATGGTCACACCACTGTTGGGGTACCCTGCCTGTGCCATCACCGCCTGCACCTGGGACAGATACTGTTCTTCCATCTCCCGATAGTTCTCCACCGTTTCATCTCTCTGGATCACAGTTCCTTTTCGCTGTTCCATATGCTGTCTGGTGGAACGTACCATAAGAAACGTTACCACCACCAGCACTGCTGCCACCACCAAAAAAATGACCTGTTTCATTGCTGCCTTCTTCTGATTTACTTCCTGTCTCATACTCATAACCATGCCCTTCCACTTTCTGTAAACTGTCAAGTGCTTAAATGCTTTTGTACTTTTGCATTCTTTTCTGTTGTGTTACCCTTGCCCTTGTTTAAAACGAGTATATAAAACATGATGTACGATAAGTGGGACTTTTATTTTGTTTGATTTAAGAGATTTTTATAGAATTTTTATAGAATAAACTTCTGAAACATGGTCTGCAAGATACGCGTGTCTAACGGCACAGTTGCTGTTTCAAAGGTAAGCAAAAGCCGTTCTCCCGGAAAGATACCGTTTTTTTCATAGGTATTTATTTTTTCCAGAGCTTTTGTACAATAAATTGGATCGTCCATCATCCCCAGATGCTCTAACAGAAATTCTTTTCGCAATTTAAGATTCAGAAGTAGGAAATCCGGGTAAACGGTTCCATACCTTTTCAAATATATAGGATATTCGTACTGATAGGGTATTCCCATCTCAAATAGTTTATCTGCAATTATTTTCTCTGATTTTGAACGCACGCGTTCTCCACGGTTTGTAAAAATTTCCGGTGCATCATTGTCAAAGGATTTTCCCCGGAAAGATACCTCTTCCCATTGTCTTACAAATTCCTCATCAGAAAGTTCATAGGGCTGAATAAGTTTTCTTCGTCCCACATTATCTGCATGAAGCATGGAAATTTCCTGGCTTGGGCACATTTTAAAAAAATGGTCAATTGCTGTGCAGTATTTGTCTGCCGCTTCTGCCACCGCTTTATCGTAATCTCTTTGTGCAAGTTTCCGGGCAAGGGAAAGATTTTTACATTTAATGTAGGTTCCCTTAGTATCTCCCGGCTGTTCGATGAAATAGTACTGGGGCGCCCCATTTCTATTTGCCACACGTAACCGCCCTTCCTTGGGCGCCCCATTCAGCGATTTTTCCGCTTTCTGTTGCAGCTGGATGTAATAATTTCGCATTTCTTCCAACTCATTATATAATTTCCTCATTATGAATTGCCTCCTTTTCTTTTCCGTTTATTTCCTGTTCGCCGGGTCATAGCGACTGGTATTAGAATGACCTATAATGAACTTCTTCGTCCGTATCTTATAGGTTATTTACTTGATGAATTTTTCCTGGTGACCTATAAATATACTTGATTGTTGCATGTTATAGGTCATTTTTTCATTAATTTTCAAGGAGACGACCTATAGGAATTTATTTTCACAAACCTTATAGGTCATTTCCTGGTTTTTTACTCCACTATCGCATATTTTCTATGTTTTTCGACCTATAAAGGTAATCTAATCAGCTTTCTTATAGGTCGATCCACCATAATTCCCACAATTTTCAACCTATAAGAGTACGCATTTCAATCCTTTTATAGGTTGTACTCTCATAACTCTCGATTTCTACGGCCTATAAATGTAGTCTGTCCAGTTCATTTATAGGTCAATCCACCGCATCTTCTCACTTTTCTCCGTTCAACGCACTATAGCATCGCACCCTTCCACCTCGGACTTCCACTGTAATGGCACCATGATAGTCAGTGCGGTAAACTCTTGCAGGAGTTGTTTCCAGGCGCTGTAACAGTTCTTCGTGAGGGTGTCCATAAGAATTACCGGCTCCACAGGAGATCACCGCCATATCAGGCATGGCAACTTCCAAAAACTCCTGTGGCGTAGAAAACCGGGAACCATGATGGGCAATTTTCCAAATTAAAATACGGGACTCTTCCTGTAAATACGGCTGTATCTCCTGCCATT
>USSP01000284.1 GCA_900557385.1 uncultured Lachnospiraceae bacterium | reverse complement strand
CAGAGAGGGGGCGGGTGGGGCACCCTCTTTTTTGTGTTCTGTATTTTTTACAAAGAAATTATGTTATATTCATCCTATCAATGTTGGCGGATAATTCATAGGGAAAGCTGGGAAAAGGGAATAACCGGTGGCTGGTTTTCTTTGTGTTCTCCAATGAATTTTTCCATCCAGACCATATTGTACCAGCGGTTAAATTTGAAACCACACTGATAAAATTCACCCACCATGCGATACCCTTTTTTCTCGTGGAACAATACACTGTCCTTTGTCAGATATTCATCCGGTGTCTCCGGATAGGCAATACAGGCTTCCAGATTCAGGATACCCTGCTTTTTCAGGACTTCTTCCAGTGCCTCATATAGTTTATGTCCGATTCCCATACGTTTACAATGCATGTCCACATAAATGGAAGTTTCCACAGCCCAGTCATAGGCAGGGCGTGCATGGAAAGGACTTACATAGGCATAGCCTGCAATCTGTTCCCCACGGACTGCCACCAGATAGGGATAGCGTTCCAAGGTATGGGTGATTCGGTTTGTAAATTCTTCCAGGGAAGGAACTTCATATTCAAAGGTGATGGCAGTCTGCTCAACATAGGGGGCATAGATGGACAGAATTTGTGCAGCATCAGCGACAGTAGCTGTACGGATGGTAATCGGCATATCGGTAGTGTTAGACATAAACAGATTCTCCCGTTTGCTTATAGATAGACTTTATTCGTGAAAATCATAGCATAGTTTCTCCATTTTGACCATAGGCACCAAATTCTGCAGCTTTCATATAATACTAGAAAGCGATAAGAAATGTGTGAGGATGAAGATGAGAGCGTACATGGAAAAAGACTGGGCTGCAGAGTTTCCTGTAGCAATGGCGTATGTGCCATGGCAGTATCTGACACAAACCTTTGAAAACCTGGATGAGGCGTTTCAGGAGGGCACCATTTTTCCGGAACTGTGGAAGCCCTTTAATGGAAGGAGGGATATGGCATGATGCAGAACTCGGATCAGGCAAGAATGCTTCACAAAATTGATGTCATCAGCTTTATCTGCATTGAGATGCAGCTGTATCTGGATACACACCCTTACGAGGAAGATGCCATTGCTTATTTCAATCGGAATATGCAGATGCTCAATCAGTTGAAACGGGAATATTCCAGAATGTACACACCGCTGACACTGGCGTATGCGGATACGGACAGTCAGAAATGGAAATGGGTTCTGGATCCCATGCCGTGGGAAGGAGGATGCTAGCTTATGTGGAACTATGAGAAACGATTGCAGTTTCCGATCAATATTAAGGAGCCTAACCCGAAGATTGCCCAGATCATAATCAGTCAATATGGTGGTCCCGACGGGGAAATGGGAGCGAGCATGCGATATCTGTCCCAACGCTATGCTACACCCTACAGAGAAGTGGCAGGCACCATGACAGATATCGGTACCGAGGAATTAGGGCACCTGGAAATGGTAGCAACCATTGTCCATCAGCTCACCAGAAATATGACGATGGATCAGTTAAAGGAAAGCGGTTTTGACAAATATTATGTGGACCATACCCTGGGAATCTGGCCACAGGCAGCAGGAGGAATCCCGTTTAACGCCTGCGAATTTCAGAGCAAGGGAGATATTATTACAGACCTTGTAGAGGATATGGCAGCAGAGCAGAAGGCACGTAGTACCTATGACAATATCCTGCGTCTGGTAAAAGACCCAGATGTATGTGAACCCATCAAATTCCTGCGGGCGCGTGAAATCGTGCATTTCCAACGTTTCGGTGAAGCACTGCGTATTACCCAGGATAAACTGGATTCTAAGAATTTTTACGCATGTAATCCCGGATTTGACAGTAACTGTCCTGCAGAAGGCTGCGGTTGTAACAGAAAATAGAAGGGAAGACCTGTTCTGAAGAGGGCAGGTCTTTTTTTATTCTATGATTGTGAAAATGTTCGGAGTGTGATATAAATGGAAACGTATACATCCACGGAGGAAAGTAATATGTTTCAATTATTATTAATTATTATTTATTTAGCTTTTATCAGTCTGGGACTGCCGGATGCCCTGCTGGGAGCAGCCTGGCCTTCTATATATCCCCAGTTCCAGGTTCCGGTTTCCTATGCCGGCTGCATTTCCATGATTATTGCCTTGGGAACCGTTGCATCCAGCCTGCAGAGTGACCGTCTGACCAGAAAACTGGGAGCCGGTAAAGTGACGGCAATCAGTGTAGGTATGACAGCAGTGGCATTGTTTGGATTTTCCGTCAGCAACGCTTTCTGGATGCTGTGCCTGTGGGCAGTGCCCTATGGACTGGGAGCCGGAAGTGTCGATGCAGCCCTCAATAATTATGTGGCACTGCATTATAAGAGCAGACATATGAGCTGGCTTCATTGTATGTGGGGAATTGGAGCATCTACAGGACCTTACATTATGGGCTATGTCATGACCGGGGGGAAAACCTGGAATAGCGGTTATCGGATTATTTCCATCATGCAGATTGTTTTGACTGCCATTCTGGTATGCAGCCTTCCCATGTGGAAAAGTAGTCCGCAAGCAGTAAGTGATAATAGGGAAGAAGAGCAGACAAAAGCGCTGTCATTGAAGGAAATCTTCGGAATTCTCGGAGCAAAGGAAATCATGATCTGCTTTTTCTGTTATTGTGCGTTAGAGCAGACGGCAAACCTGTGGGCCAGCAGTTATCTGAATCTGCATAAGGGAATTCCGGCGGAGACTGCAGCAGGCTACGCCAGCATGTTTTTTGTAGGAATTACTGTGGGACGAGCTTTCAGTGGATTTATCACCATGAAGCTGAATGATGTACAAATGATTCGCAGGGGGCAGATTTTAATCGGACTTGGAATTTTAATTATGGTACTGCCCTTTGGAGCAATGGGAGCTATTGTGGGCTTTATAGTAATTGGACTTGGCTGTGCACCGATTTATCCCTGCATCATCCATTCTACACCGGAGCATTTTGGTGCAGACAAGTCTCAGGCAATTATTGGCGTACAGATGGCAAG
>USSP01000283.1 GCA_900557385.1 uncultured Lachnospiraceae bacterium | reverse complement strand
AATGGGTTTTGCATTCAAGCATCCATAATGCCCAAGCACTGTCTCACCTTGTAACAATCTGCGGTCGATGTCCCCGCTTGCTGTATGAGCTAGTCAGGCTCGATGCGTAGTTGGTCATACAGGAAATCAAAAAAGCCGGAAACAGGTTGATTCCTTTTCCGGCCTTTTATATTTACCCCTGCTTTTGTTTTACTGATATGCCTGATCGACACCGTAAACTGCCTGACTATGGGTAAATCCTTCAAATTCCAGTTGTTCAATCAGGCTGCTACGGGAAAAGGCCATCACTTCCAAGTAATCCCTTGCCATATCGCAGGCTTGCTCGTTCCAGTCTGCGCCGCAATGCTCGACCGCGTATTCGGCTTCTGAGCTGGAATAGCCTTCATATTCCAGCTGCTCGATTAGGCCTTTGCGAGAAAATGACATGGCATCCAGATAATCCTTTGCACTTTGCAGCGCATTGCGCATTCCAGGAGACACAGCAGTGGATTCATTCTTTTTGCTTGCATCCATCCTTGAATTTGAATTATTGAGCGAAACTTTATGCTCCGAAATGTAGGAGCTTTCTACACCTTTCCGTTCAAAAATAAGTGGGTCACTCCCGGCCTTCTCCCTTCCGGTCATTGGATCCAGAATGCCCAGCTGCAATGTATCCTTATCTATCAAGCTGACGATGTACGTTATTTTCGAGGAATTATCAACCTCCTTTTCAACGATTCCCTTACTTGTTATTTCATACAAGAAAACCGTCTCTGTTTTCAGGAAGAACGCTCCGTTTGTTTGCAATGTGTATTGGCCTCTGTCATTATACATGTTCATGTAAAGGAACGTTCCATCTTCATAGAAGTTCAAAAAAACCGCATCATAAATTGCCATCAACTGCTCATTGTCACTGATATCAACAATCTTGTTGTTGTAGTATATTCCCCCTACAACCCAGTTCCCTCCAAGGCTTTCAAATCCCACAGCAGAGTACGATTCGCCCTGCTCTGCATGGACGTTGACTTGAAACACCATCGAGCACAGGCTCAAGCAGGTTATAGCGGTCAAAAGTAAAATACACAGTTTTCTTCTCATTTTTTATCCCCCGTTACCCGAACGAATAGCCATATTCTCCCTTAAATCCTATTGCAGGGGACATCAACACACCACACCTCACCATAACGGCTTTGCCATCAACGATATTAAAAGCAAACTGGTAATTATTCGTCACATTCACAGTCAATCCACGTTCATCGACCGTATAGGTTCCACTGTGCGGCCCATAATAATAGTATTCGCCATTTGACCCACCATATGCTTTTGCCGCATATTCATACTTTATTGCACCCTTGTTAATGTACACAATATACTCGTGCTCAGATGGAGCGCCCCACGGTGTATCGGTATCTTTTTTCCGAAGCCCCCAGTACCCTTGCAAGTCGGCTTCAATTTGTTCCGGCGTTAAATATTCGTTGTTCCCAATTGTTAACGCTTCACCATCAATATTGTATGGAATAACAAGTTCATTGCCATCAGCCAACCGAATTGTGATGTTCTCCTCGTCTAGTGTGTAAGAGAATTGTGTGTCATCTCCCATGTGCTGCCCGTTGCCGTCTGTGTAAATCTGGCAGATTGCCGCCCTGTTCTCCTTAAACTCCAGCCTGTTCACAGTTGCGTCTGATCCTCCGTTAAAAAACCAAACGCCTTTTTCTAATAGTTGAACCACATCAGCAAATTCGCCGCTACTCAAATCCTCAGCAGAGGATGCAATATCCGGCGTTGATGTACTTATTTTGGAAAAATTCTCTGTCGTAACAGTCGTAACACCGCCCGATTCTACTGTCATTTGCATACTTATAGACAGCTCATCCCCGTCAATGCAGTACTGTACATATGCCTCTTCTCCGTCATAAGACACTTTTATTCCTATTTCATCAATACAATAAGAACCTTCGTATGTAACAAAAGAGCCTAGATATCCTTCTATAATTATCTCGAAGTACACTGTACCGTCACAGAACTCAAATCTCTGCACAACATTGAGGCCATCGATTTTGCCACGATATTCCCATGTGCCCTGCAATAATTCCTCCACACGTTCAAAGTCAACCTCAGAAGTGTCACCCATCTGCACCGTGGCCGAAGCAGAAGTTATAAGCAATGAACAAATTAGGATAAACGTTAAAAATCTCTTCACCAGAAACATCCTTTCTCATTTTTGAATCCGCTAAATATCTCTATACAACTATTTACTTCTTTCTTCTAAAGCCCCCCTCGTTTCATAGTTTTGAAAATATAAGAGCCGGGTCATAGCCGTGGATATACCAATAGCATTTCTTCCGACAAAACGCAGCCGCCCATGACTGAGTTTTTCGCCATATGCGATTATTTTTGCATTACTCTCTTTAATTTCTTTGATTTGAAGAGGCATACCACCAGCTTTCTAAATCCCTATTAGATGCCATTGGTTAGCTAAGTGAGGATGAACTTGCTCCGACCCCGCAAATATAAATTGCTTACTGTGCATATAGCTTTTGTGTAAAACATTAACCAATATTGGTTAATATGATTATATACCAAATACGGTTATCATGTCAAGTATAAAAATAGGGAGAAGGCTACACATGATAACCTATGAAAAGCTTTGGAACCTGATGAAGCTGCGGGGTATCTCCCAATATGCACTAATCAAGAAATACAATGTCAGCCCTGGGCAAATCACGCGGTTAAAGCGCAACGAGAGCGTGAGCACCCACACCATCGAAATATTTTGCCGCATTTTGCAGTGTGATGTAGGCGACATCATGCAGTACATTCCAGACGAGCAATAAAAAGCCTCCACCTCTTTGGGGAAGTACATCCTCATTTTCTTCATCAAAAGCGCCGCGAAAGAAACAAAAAAGAACACGTCATGCCCGATTTCTCAGGTATGACGTGTTCCTTTTTCTTATGATTTACGGAGCACCAATCTTGAGCCTTTGCGGCAGAAAATTGGAAATTAGCCCTTCAGAGCCTCTTCCACGGCCACGGCAACGGAGACGGTAGAG
>USSP01000282.1 GCA_900557385.1 uncultured Lachnospiraceae bacterium | reverse complement strand
TCGGTTCCAATGGTACTCCCTTTGAAATCCAGATTCGTACCTATGAAATGCATAAAGCAGCAGAATACGGTATTGCTGCCCACTGGAAATATAAAGAGGCTTCCGATGGTAAAAAGGTGGAAGCAGAAGAGGAAAAGCTGGTCTGGCTGCGACAGATCCTGGATTGGCAGCGGGACATGTCTGATAACAGAGAGTTCATGTCCTTGCTCAAGAGTGACTTAGACCTCTTTTCTGAAAATGTATACTGCTTTACTCCCAGCGGCGATGTGAAAAACCTGCCGGCAGGTTCTACACCCATTGATTTTGCCTATAGTATCCACAGTGCCGTGGGAAATAAAATGATAGGTGCCAGAGTCAATGGAAAACTGGTGACTATCGACTATGAAATTAAAAACGGCGACAGAATCGAAATCCTGACATCCCAGAATTCCAAAGGACCCAGCCGGGATTGGCTCAATGTGGTTAAGAGTGCGCAGGCAAAGAGCAAAATTAACCAATGGTTTAAGAATGAATTAAAGGAGGATAACATTGTCCGCGGCAAGGAATTGTTATCCAATTATTGTAAGAGTAAAAGCATTAATCTGTCGGAACTGCAAAAGTCGGAATATATGGATGCGGTGGAGCGCAAGTACGGTTTCCATGACTGGGATGCAGTGCTGGCGGCGATTGGGCATGGCGGACTGAAAGAAGGTCAGGTCATCAACCGCATGCAGGAGCTTTATGACAAGGATCATCCCAAGATTCTTTCCAATGAGGAAGTATTGGAAAGTGTGGCAGAGAACAACCAGAACAAACCGGTTCTCATGCGTTCCCAGAGCAGCATCGTGGTAAAGGGAATCCATGATGTGGCAGTGCGTTTTTCCAAGTGCTGCAGTCCTGTGCCCGGAGATGAAATTGTAGGCTTTGTCACCAGAGGACGGGGCGTGTCCATTCATCGGACGGATTGTATCAATGTCATCAATCTGCCGGAAATCGAAAGAGCCCGTCTGATTGACGCGGAGTGGCAGAAGGGTGCCGAGGAAGATAATGGACAGTTTCTGGCAGAGATTACGATTTATGCCAATAACCGGAATGGTCTGCTGGCAGATATTACCCGGATCATGACAGAAAAAAATATTGATATTAATGCCCTGAACACCCGTACCAGCAGACAGGGAATTGCCACCCTGTCCATGGCATTCAGCATCAGTGGCAGAGAAGAACTGAAAGCTGTGGTAGAGAAGCTTCGTGCGGTGGACAGTGTGATTGATATTGAGAGAACCCGTGGATAATCTGATACCTGACAGATCTGACCAGAATCCGGATTGAAAAAGGATCGATAAAGTGAGGCAGAAAATGAACGAATTAAAAATTGCATGCATGACGATAGGCGTGTGTGCTACCAACTGTTATTATGCATATCGGGAAGGTTCCACCGAGGTGATCGTATTTGATCCTGCGGACCGCGGCGGGGATATTTACCATGCCATCACAGAAAAAGGCTTTAAAATCGGAGCCATTCTGCTGACGCACGGTCATTTTGATCACATCTGGGGAGCAGAAGAGCTTCGCGCCAAAAGCGGAGCCAGGATTTATGCCTATGAAAAAGAACAGCCAATGTGTGAAAGCTCCAACTTGAACCTGTCAGCCCAGATGGGAAGAGCCTGCACCATTAAAGTCGATTGCTACCGGAAGGATGGAGAGGAAATCCGGGTAGGCAATTTGAAATGTCGGCTGCTTGCCACACCGGGACATACTGCGGGAAGCTGCTGCTACTATTTTGAAGAGGATGGAAAGTTATTCAGTGGCGATACGCTCTTTTGTCAGTCTGTGGGAAGAACGGATTTTCCCACCGGAAGCATGTCGGAGATTGTACGTTCTGTTAAGGAAAAGCTGATGGTGCTGCCGGACGAGGTGAAGGTTTATCCCGGTCACGGAGATACCACCACCATCGGGTTTGAACGAGAAAACAATCCTTTTTTATAACAGGTCAGACGGGACAGCTGCATCCTGTGAGATGCGGCAGAATGGAAAACGAAAACTATGATTTATGTAAACCTGAATAAGCAGCAATTTGAATATGACATTCACTCCCTTGTGAAAGCGTTTTATCCTGCAGAGGATGTGAAAGTGGTTGTGGGAGAGACGGAGGATGCGAACCTTCGTCTCCTCTTTTTGCCGGATGAAATCCAATTTGAACAGATGGAAACGGGGCATGTCTGGGAGCGGATTGCCAAAACGGAGATCGAAAACCAGGCAGATAAGGACGAACTGAAAAACCAGATCAAGCTGTTGATTTATGAAGCATTGTCGGAAGTCACAGGAAAACAGCTTCCCTGGGGAACTCTGACAGGAATCCGCCCTACCAAGATTGCCACGGCTATGCTGGAGCAGGGAAAGAACGAGGAAGAAATCCGGACATTTATGCAGGAGAAATACCTGGTCAGTCCGGAAAAACAGGAACTGAGTATTGAGATTGCCCACCGGGAGGAAGAACTGTTATCCTCGTTGCACGGTGTGAAAGGCTACAGCGTCTATATTGGCATTCCTTTCTGTCCCACTACCTGCCTCTACTGTTCCTTTACTTCCTATCCCATTGCTGCCTGGCGTGACAGAGTAGGAGAGTACCTGGACGCTTTGGATAAAGAAATTGATTTTGTGGCAGAAAATAATGCCAACGACATCTTGGATACGGTTTATATCGGCGGAGGAACTCCTTCTACCTTAAATGCAGAGCAGCTGGAACGGCTGCTGCACAAGATTGTGACCACACTGCCCATGGAGCAGGTATCCGAGTTTACCGTGGAAGCGGGAAGAGCAGACAGCATTACCAGAGAGAAATTAGAGGTATTGAAAAAGTATGGTGTCACCAGAATTTCCGTAAATCCACAGACCATGAATCAGATTACCCTAGACCGTATCGGAAGACGCCACACGGTGGAACAGGTGCTGGAAGCTTTCCGTATGGCGAGGGAACTGGGCTTTGATAACATCAATATGGATCTGATCGCAGGACTTCCGGGTGAGACAAGGGCGGATATGCAGGATACATTGAGAAGAATGT
>USSP01000281.1 GCA_900557385.1 uncultured Lachnospiraceae bacterium | reverse complement strand
TTCATTACTTGGTCTGGCACTTATGTATGGAGGACTGAATTGTGGATTCGGGATTATGACCTACATGGGATTTCTTAAGAGTGTTCCTACGGAATTGGAAGAGGCAGCAATGATTGATGGATGTGGGGCATACAGAAGTATGATGCAGATAGTATTTCCTTTGCTTAAACCGGCAACGGTTACTTTAGGAGTGCTGTATTTTTTATGGTGTTGGAATGATTTCGTTTTTCCTAATATTATGCTTGGAAAAGAAGAACTCAGAACGATTACAATGAATCTTTATGTATTCAGGAGCAGTACAAATACGGAATGGGATTTATTTATTGCAGGACTTACCGTATCATTGATTCCCATTGTAATAATATACATACTTGCACAGAAGCATATAACCTCAGGACTAACAGCGGGAGCGGTAAAATAAATATGAGTGATAAACTATATAATGCGATATTATCCGCTGTCAATCCATATTTTTATTTAAAGGTAAAAGAGGGGCATCCGGGGTCTTTGCAGTGATGTATATTACACAATTTCTTGGAATCAGACATAATGGCATATACAACGAAACACAGGTATCTCCAATGAATTTTCTGGGAAGATTCAGGTGGGAAAACATACCATTTGCAGGAGGTATCGCAATAGAAGGGAAGTGAGATTACCAAGATAATTCGGAACACTCCTGGAAACGAACATGCTGATAAACATCTTTTTATTTAGAAAAATATTATAAAGGAAGGATTAATGACTGGTGGAGTGAAGGGCTAGTCAGGGACAGGAACGATGGTAAGGAACTATATCTTTGGAGAACCGATTGAAACAGATGCTGTGGTAAAGGAGATCGCATCCTCTGCATGGTGCGATGGTGTTTTTCAGAAAAAAGAAGACGGTTTTCATTATTCCTTGAAAGAGGATGAAATCGTGTACGGGCTTGGAGAAAATGTGCGTGGCATCAATAAGAGGGGCTGGCGTTACATCAGCAATTGCAGCGATAATCCGAATCATTGCGAGAACACGAATTCCCTGTATGGAGCACACAACTTCATTATGGTGGGTGACGGAGTGCATGAAACCTATGGCCTGTTTGTGGACACGCCGGGCAGGGTGACCTTCGATATTGGTTATACTGACATCGATGACCTTAGCATTTCCATGGAAGAGGAGAACTATAAAATTTATCTGATTGAGGCAGATTCCTACAGCAATGTAGTACAGGAATTCCGTGAACTGATCGGACGAAGCTATATTGCACCCCGATGGGCATTTGGCTATGGACAAAGCCGATGGAGCTATGATACGGCAGATGAAGTGCGTGAGGTGGCAGCGGAATATAAAAAGCATAACATTCCCATCGACAGTATCTATCTGGACATTGATTATATGGAGCGGTATAAGGACTTCACGATTAACCGGGACAGCTTCGCCGATTTTGAAGAGCTTGTCGAAGAAATGAAGAAAGAGAATATCCATCTCATTCCGATTATTGATGGTGGAGTGAAAAAGGAAGATGGCTATGATGTCTACGAAGAAGGCAAAGCGAACGGATACTTCTGCAAGGACGAAAACGGAGAGGATTTTATTATCGGGGTATGGCCCGGGAAATGCTGCTTTCCGGATATGCTTGATGACAAGGCAAGACAGTGGTTTGGTGATAAGTACCGGATTCTGATCGACAAGGGAATTGACGGCTTCTGGAATGATATGAATGAGCCGGCGATCTTTTATTCCGAAAAGCATCTGAAAGAGGTCTTTGAGAAAATGGAAGACTATAAGACGATGAACCTTGATGTGAATACCTTTTTCGAAATGACCGGAATGATTGGAAGCATCTGTAATAATCCAGAGGACTATGCATCGTTTTATCATAATTATAGAGGAAAACGTTACCGTCACGATCAGGTACATAACCTGTTTGGGTATTATATGACGAGATCTGCCTCGGAGGCGTTTGAACGTTACGTGCCGGAAAAGAGAATTCTGTTATTTTCCAGAGCATCTTATATCGGAATGCACCGGTTCGGAGGAATCTGGCAGGGAGACAATGCTTCGTGGTGGTCCCATCTGAAAATGAATGTGAAGATGATGCCCTCTTTGAATATGTGCGGCTTTTTATATACCGGAGCGGATGTCGGTGGATTTGGTGCAGATGCAACCGAAGATCTGGTGTTACGTTGGCTGGAATTTGCAGTGTTTACACCACTTTTACGGAATCATTCGGCAAGGGGAACCAGAAGACAGGAGGTATATCGTTTCTCCCATGTAGAGAAATTTGCGGATGTGATCGGCGTGCGGTATCAGATTCTTCCATATATTTACAGCGAATATATGAAAGCGGCGCTGCAAAATACGATGATGTTCAATCCGTTAGCGTTCCTTTATGGTGAGGATACACTGGCAGGGCAGGTGGAGGATCAGCTTTTCATTGGAGAAAATGTCATGGTGGCTCCGGTCTGCGAGCAGAATGTAACAGGAAGAGTCGTATATTTCCCGGAAAGAATGAAGCAGCTCATTTTTAAAGATGGTATTGTGGAAGAGGGAAAAGTGTACGAAAAAGGCTTTTCCTATGTGGAAATGCCGATGGGTACCGTGCATGTTTTCCTAAGGGAAGGATATCTGTTCCCGGTGGCAAAAGGCGGAAAGTGTGTCGAAGCTGTTGATTTTGAAGATCTGACGCTGTATTCCTTTGGAGAAGAGATCAAACCGTACGAGTACTATCTGGATGACGGAGAAACGAAAGACTTTGCGCTTGAATCCCATATCCGTATGTTAAGCTGCTAAAACCCCGGAAACTGGCAGCAGGTTTTGCCAGCGGAAAGGAGTTAAGGTAATGAGTGAAACCATAGTAACTTTGAAAAGGGGCGAAGACCGGATTTTTCCTTGATCAGAAATACAATCGTCTGGCAACCTGCTCCTGCTCCCACTTCATGACCCAGGAACTCCTGGAAAAAACTATCCAGGAGGCGGCCCGCTCCGCTCACAAACGGCTCCGCCAGGTGGAGTTCCGCACTCAGTCACCCGACCATCCTATCCTCTGGGCGGCAGATGAGAGTT
>USSP01000280.1 GCA_900557385.1 uncultured Lachnospiraceae bacterium | reverse complement strand
TGCTCTTCCGGTTCGGTCAATGATCGACTGGTCGATCACCATACCTTCCTGCAGCAATCTGGTGCTGACGTATCTTCGTTTAATCAATCCCAATCCCTCTTATGTTTATACAAGTGTTTTCATATATTCCCGGAATGCTTCTTCCCAATCTTTGAATTTGAAATCCGTGGTCAGTTTGAACATGTAGTTCTCAAGAATGGAATATGCCGGGCGATATGCCGGTGCATTGTACTCTTCCGTACTGATTCCCACTACTTCCGTGTTTTTTCCCGCATGTTTAAAAATATAACGGGCAAAATCAGCCCAGTTGGTGTCACCCTCGCAGGTAGCATGAAACAGTCCGTAATTTTCGGTGGGTAACAGGTAACAGATTGCCTTTGCCAGTTCTGACGCGCTGGTAGGTGTACCAAACTGATCATTGACAACTTTGACCATATCATGATTCTCTGACAGTCGAAGCATGGTTTTAATAAAATTCTTACCGTCACCATACAGCCATGCAGTACGCAGGATAAAGTATTTCTGCGCAAACTCTTTTACAAACTGCTCCCCTGCCAGTTTGGTCTTGCCATACATTCCCTTCGGTCCTACCGGATCAAACTCCGTCAAAGGTTTATCCGCTACATCGCCCGGAAATACATAGTCTGTAGAAACGTGTATCAGTTTTGCTCCTGTTTCCGTGGCTGCAATGCTTAGATTTCTGGGTCCGATGGCATTGATACGATATGCCAGATCCTGTTGGCTTTCGCAGGCATCCACCCCGGTGTGCGCCGCACAGTTGATGATGGCATAGGGCTGTACCTCCCTGGTCAGTTCCAGTACTTTTTCGATACTGGTGATATCCAGTTCCGCCACATCGGTATTGATCAGTTCATATTCCTCACTGTTTTCCAGTTCCTTATTGATTGCTCTGCCAAGCTGTCCGTTACAGCCTGTGACAATAATTTTTTTCATTCTTTCAAAGACCTCCAAGTCATGCAGATTACGTTTTATTTTATCAAAAGCAGGCGTGTTTTGCAATCTTTCGCCCGTTTTTCCTTTCCATGTCTTACTAAATAATTAAGAAAAGATTTCGGCTAATGAACTTGTGAGGGATACGACATCTATGTTAGAATGATTTTATTGACACAAGATATCTCATCAGGAGGAAATTACATGAAAAGAAAACATATATTATTGTTGACAGCCTTATCACTGTCTCTCGCTCTCAGCGGCTGTGGTAAAAGCAGCACCGAGGAAACCGGCAATATGACAGAGGAAAGTACTGTCTGGGAAACGCTTCCCGCAGAAGAGCAGCTACCTGCCGAGGAAACACAGGAGACCGTCGGGGAAACCAGAGTGGAAAATCACGATGGCATGTACCGCAGTGAGATTACCAACGAATGGATTGATGAAAGTCTGAAGGATCAGCGTCCCGTTGCCGTAATGATTGATAACGAGAAGATTGCACTTCCTCATTATGGCACCGCACAGGCTGATGTAGTTTATGAGATCATGAACAGCACGGAAAACAGCCGTGTAACCCGTCTCATGGCCATCGTAAAGGACTATGAGAAAATCGAACAGTTAGGAAGTATCCGAAGCACTCGGCCCACCAATTTACTGCTGGCAGCCGAGTGGAATGCCATCCTGATCCACGACGGTGGTCCTTTCTACATTGACCAGTATGTTTCCAAGGGATATACCAGTAATCTGAGTGGTGGCTTTGCCCGCTTCAGCAATGGAAAAAGTGCTGAATTTACAGAGTATGTGACTTATGACTCCTACAGCAATCCCAAAACCGGCAAATCCTTTGACGGCTTGAAGCAGCGTCTGGAGAAATCGAATTTCAGTGTTACCTATAACCAGTATTATCAGGGCGGTCACTTTAAATTCTCCGATGATACATTGGATCTGTCTGAAAGAAGTGATTCCATCAACGCAACCGAAATTAAGCTTCCTTTTCCTCACAACAGTTCCACACTGAAATACAACGAGGAAACCGGAACTTACGATTATTATGAATACGGTGAGGCACATAAGGATGCGGATACCGGTGCACAGTTAACTTTTACCAATGTACTGTTACAGAATTGTACCTTCTCCCAGCTGGATGAGCACGGTTATCTGATTTACAACTGTATCGACAGCGGCCGCGATGGTTATTATCTCACCGGCGGAAAAGCAGTTCCCATTAAGTGGATTAAATCCGGCGAATCTGACATGACGGTATTCCTTGACAAGACTACCGGTGAACAGATTGAGATGAACACCGGCAAAACCTACATTGCCTTGGTTCCCTCCGATGGATGGAGCAGCATGGAAATCAACTAAGTTCCACCTGCGCTTTTCCTTTCAAATATGTGCTTATTACAAATCCCCTGGAAACAAGTTCCAGGGGATTCTTATGTGTGCTGTTTCTTATTCTTACTTTTATTCCGCCTCGTCTGCTTATTTATCACCCAATCCTAATCTGTTGAGTGCAGAGAAGATGGCACGTACAGACGCCCGGGTAATATTGGAGCTGACACCTACGCCATAGGTAACACGACCGGTATCTGCATCCAGCATATGAATATATGCTGCTGCCTGGGAGTTGGATCCGCTCTGCAGCGCATGCTCTTCGTAGTCCAGGATCTTGATATCCAGATTCAGATTCTCAGCAATTCCCCGACGAACCGCATCGATAGGGCCGTTACCAACAGCCTCAAAGGTTTTCTCTACGCCGTGATCTTTGTATACAACCGTAACTTTGGTATCGAACTCTGTCTGAACCTCACCACTGAGATCATCCACACGCAGTCTGGAGAAATGCAGCGGCTCTTTGCGATCCAGATATTCTGCCCGGAAGCTGTTCATGATCTGATCCGGAGATACTTCTCCCTGCTTCTCGGAAATTTTCTGGATGACATTGGCAAATTCCTTGTGCATACCCTTCGGGAGCTTGAAACCAAAATAAGTATCCATGACAAAGGCTACGCCGCCCTTACCGGACTGGGAATTAATACGTACGATCGGCTCGTATTCTCTTCCGGTATCTGCCGGGTCGCTGGGGAGATAGGGGACCCCCCCGCT
>USSP01000279.1 GCA_900557385.1 uncultured Lachnospiraceae bacterium | reverse complement strand
ACTTACCAGGGGCAGTGTTACCCCTGTCAGGGGAATACATTTCGTCCCGCCACCAATGGTGAGAAAAGTCTGGAACAAATAGCTGACTCCTAACCCAAATGCCAGGTATCTCTCAAAACCCGCCTCCTGATGGAGTGATGCCTTCATCATAAGCAGGAAATTGTCCACACAGAGAATAAACAGACATACGGCAAACAGCAGCCCCATTTCCTCTGTTTTCATTGCCTCCGGATGCCACTGCACGCCAACGGCGAAGCGGTTATCCTTATGCTCAATGGCTTCAATCAGACCATCCGCACTGCGGGCAGAGACAATAAAGCCCTCCCAGTGACTGCGCTATCTGATAGCCCGTCCCGTCAATTACGCTCCAGGGATCTTTCCAGGCCTGTACCCGCACCTGGACATGGCGAAACAGTTCATAGGCTGTTATGGATGCTCCCGCCCCTCCTGCCAGACCTAAAAGCAAATAGATCCGTTTTCCTGTAGCGAGCACAACCATAAAAATATAAATCATAAAGAAAATCAATGCACTCCCCAGGTCTCTGGAGAACGCTAAAAGCAGCACATGAACTGCTGCCAGTGCTGCCGTGATGCATACCTGCGAAAAATTCACTGCCTTTGCAAAAGCTGCTGCCAGAAATACAACAAACAACGGTTTTACCAGTTCGGAAGGCTGAAAGGTTACTCCCAACAGGGTAAGAGACAGCTTGGCACCGTTACTCACTGTTCCCAGAAAAGCTACAAGGCTTAGCAAAAGGATACCTGCACAGGCATAAATCCAAGGATATTTTTTGAGAGTCTGTCCGTATCTGCTCAACAGCCAGGGTAGAAATAAGCCTGCATAAATTGCCACTGCAGCCACTGCAAACTGATGCATTGACCGTTGGAGATTCAACCTTGCCAATATAGTAAAGCTGACAATCAACAGTATACACATATTATGCAACAGCAATCTGCTTCCCTTAGGATATAACATGGCAAAAAACCCCATGGCTCCCAGTAAAACAACTGCCTGCACAGCAAAATAAAACAAATAGACATAATCTCCCTTGGATAATGTCAACGACAGAAAACCGGAAAAGTGAAACAAAGCCATAAGCAGTTCCTGCCGCACATAGCCCCATTTACGTTTTTCTCTTGGCTTTCCGGAAAGGAAGCATGCCTCTAATGTATAGAGAGCAAACAGTATAAGAATGATATATCTCTGATATGCATGAAAATAAAAGAGAATCTGCTGCATAAATTATTCTACGCCTCGTTTATAGTGCCCTGTCGTATATTCCTTCAAGGGGAATTCTCCAGGCGCGTGTTCTTCTTGCGGAAGGTTTCCCTTTTGTGCACTCATCCGTCCATGAAAATAATCCAAAATGTCCTCCATCTGTGAGACTGTTTCATCGGTAAATTCCAGCCGTCCCGACAAAACGGATGGCTGCTCCATAATCTGTGTAAAGACGCCATGTAAGGATTGCGGCACACTATTATAAATGATATTGGTACAATGTACACAGTCAAACTGCACCGGAAAGTTCTTATGATAACGATCCGTCAGATTCCAGAACTCCGTTTCGCCTTTTTTGCTAGTTGCCTGTGTTCTCCCCTCCTTATCGTAACGACAGGTTCCACAGGTCTTGCGGATACAATTGGCTGTGTGCATCAGGGCTGTTCTTCCATAAAGGATTTCTTCAAAACAGCCTTCTCCCAGTTCCCGCTTTTCATATTGATTTAATTCCAGGGGCAGGGTAATTTCATCCACATAGGCCGCTAAAAATTGCTCTGCCTCACGATTCCACACATACAGGGAAGCATCTGCTACAAAGGGCTTTTTCATTCCTTTCTCCCGCAGATATTGTAACTGTTCCAGATTGGCAAGCAGTACGCCGTCCGCCTTTTGAAACATCGTTTCCAGCTTTCTGTTCCAGCCGCCTCTGGAAATTCTCGGAAATCGCAGATAGCATTTCTTTCCATCTCGCTGTAACTGTTCGATTTTTTCCGCTCCCTTTTCCCACAGGTTATCCGGAATATAAACCCGGGATACAAACTCCCAATGCTTTGCCTGTTGGGCAAATGCTTGCAGCTGCTCCAGGCTCACTACAGAAACACTGAGACTTTTGGACTGTTTCGTCTGACTTTTGTCCACTTCTTTTTCTTCGATAAGAGTTTCCGGCAATGTTCGTTTCCATAATGCACCCGTTTTCTGCTGTAGTGCTTCCACTGCCTCCCTGCGAAGCGCATTTAACTCGCCCACCGGAACAAATACCGCTCCTTTTATGTTGCAGATAAAGTTTCCCAGGATATAAGGAGTATTGCCAAGTTTGGCAAACTGTTTCCGAATATCAGCCTCTGTAGCAGGACGGTTCTGTGCTGCCTGCACTGTATTCCCGGTTATCCGACACTCCTGCAGTTCACCGGCCCGTTCCAGGTGGATCTTCACCTGTGCCGGTTCCCCCACTGTTAAAAGCACTTCCATATCTATGGGAAGTCCGGGAAGCTCCCTGACATATTCATTGGTTATGCGCTGTGCCAATGCCTCATCCGTTCCTACATAGCCCGGCTGATCCAACGTAATCATTTCTTTTCCGTTTCTCCGCTCATAGTAACCTTCCGATCGTTCACTGCGGATATAAAGCCCGGAGAGCAAATCCAGATCCTTCTTTTCCACCTGATAATGTGCCGGATTGGGATCTGCGAGATACCTGTCGATATACTTGCGATAAATGGCCGTTACTCCCGCTGCATAAGCAGGCTTTTTCATTCTGCCCTCAATCTTAAAAGAATCGATCCCTGCATCCATCAGTTTGGGCAGCAGTTCAATCGTACACATATCCTTTAAGGATAACGGATACCCTTCTCTCCCTTTCACCGTGTATGGTAACCGGCAGGGCTGGGCACACCGGCCTCTGTTGCCGCTGCGTCCTCCCAAAAAGCTGCTGAACAGGCATTGTCCGGAATAGCAATAACAGATTGCCCCATGAATAAAGGTTTCTAATGCCACGCCGGTATCTTTTTTAATGCGAATCAGTTCCTCCAGAGACAATTCTCTGGCGGGAACCACGCGGCAGACACCCTGCTCCTGCAAAAACCG
>USSP01000278.1 GCA_900557385.1 uncultured Lachnospiraceae bacterium | reverse complement strand
CTGACCAAAACTATGAAAAACTGCTACAGAGACATCACTGTCAAAGAAATCGGCGAACAACACATCGGTCAGACCCTGCGGGTGGCCGGCTGGGTGGAAAACATCCGTGACCACGGCGGCGTATCCTTCATTGATCTGCGGGATATGTATGGCGTATTACAGGTAGTCCTCCGTCAGGACGGATTGCTGAAGGGCATTACCAAAGAGATGTGCATCAGCGTTGAAGGACCGGTGGAAAAGAGAGACGAGGAAACCTACAACCCGAAGATTCCCACCGGAACCATCGAACTGGAAGCACATACCATTGATGTATTGGGTAAGGTTTACCAGCAGCTTCCCTTTGAAATCATGACATCGAAGGAAACCCGTGAGGATGTCCGCCTGAAATACCGTTACCTGGATCTGCGTAATGCGAAGGTAAAGGACAATATTATTTTCCGTTCCCAGGTAATCGCTTTCCTGCGTCAGAAAATGACAGAGATGGGTTTTCTGGAAATCCAGACTCCGATTCTGTGTGCATCTTCTCCCGAAGGTGCCAGAGATTACATCGTACCCTCCCGTAAATACAAAGGCAAGTTCTATGCGCTGCCCCAGGCACCTCAGCAGTACAAACAGCTTCTCATGGTGTCGGGCTTTGATAAATATTTCCAGATTGCACCCTGCTTCCGCGATGAGGATGCCAGAGCAGACCGTTCTCCCGGTGAGTTCTATCAGCTGGACTTTGAGATGAGTTTCGCAACCCAGAAGGATGTATTTCAGGTAGGTGAGGAAGTGCTTTCCGCTACCTTTGAGAAATTCGCACCGGAAGGAGCCGCCATCACTCAGGCACCTTACCCGGTGATCAGCTACAAGCAGGCGATGCTGGAATTTGGCTGTGACAAGCCGGATCTGCGCAACCCTCTGCGGATTATGGATTTGACGGACTTCTTCCAGAAATGTACCTTCCGTCCCTTCTTAGGACGTACCGTTCGTGCCATTAAAGTCCATGCAGAGATGAGTAAAGGTTTCCATGAGAAATTGTTATCCTTTGCCACCGGACTGGGAATGGGAGGTCTGGGCTACCTGGAAGTAGCAGAGGATTTAAGCTACAAGGGTCCCATTGATAAATTTATCCCGGAGGAGTTAAAGCCGGAACTGGCCCAGATGGCAGGTTTACAGGCAAGGGATACCATCTTCTTTATCGCAGATAAGGAAGAGCGGGCAAATTACTATGCAGGACAGATTCGTAATGAACTGGGACAGAAGCTGGATCTCATTGAGAAAAATGCTTTCCGGTTTTGTTATGTAAATGACTTCCCCATGTATGAGCTGGATCCGGAAACCAAACAGCTGGGCTTTACCCATAACCCCTTCTCCATGCCCCAGGGAGGTCTGGAAGCACTGGAAAATGAGAATCCGCTGGATATTCTGGCTTACCAGTATGATATTGTCTGCAACGGTGTGGAGCTGTCCTCCGGTGCAGTGAGAAACCATGATATGCAGATTATGGTAAAGGCCTTTGAACTGGCAGGTTATGATGAAGAGACCTTAAAGAATAAATTCGGGGCGCTGTATCAGGCATTCCAGTTCGGAGCACCGCCGCACGCCGGAATGGCTCCCGGAGTAGACCGTATGATCATGCTGCTCAGACAGGAGGAAAACATCCGTGAGGTCATTGCTTTCCCCATGAGCGGCTCCGCCCAGGATCTGATGTGCGGAGCCCCCAATGATGTCACCGAGCAGCAGCTGCGTGAGGTACACATCAAGGTTCGCGACTGAGCATGAACCGGCAAGAGATGGAGGTGACAATTATGGCAAATATCATTTCAGATGAAACCATTGAGTATGTAGGTATTCTGGCAAAACTGGAACTTTCCGGTGAGGAAAAGGAACAGGCGAAAAAAGACATGGGCAGTATGCTGGATTATATCGACCAGTTAAACGAACTGGACACCACGGGCGTAGAGCCCATGTCCCACGTATTTCCGGTACAGAACGTATTCCGCGAGGATGTGGTGACCAATGGTGATGAGAGCGAAAAGACACTGGCAAATGCACCGGAACAGAAAGACAACATGTTTCTGGTGCCCAAGACCTTTGACTGAGGAAAAGGAGATGCACGAAAATGGATGGTTGTAAAATGACAGCGGTGCAGCTTGCCAAGGCGATCCGGGCGGGGGAAACCACCGCAGTGGAGGCAATGCAGGCTGTACTGGAACAGATAGAACAATACGAAAACACCTACCATTGCTATGTGACAGTGGATAAAGAAGGGGCACTGCAGCGTGCCGCCCAGGTGCAGGCAAAGATCGAGGCAGGAGAATTGACCGGACCGCTGGCAGGTGTGCCGGTGGCAATCAAGGACAACATGTGTACGGAAGGCATGCTTACCACCTGTTCCTCCAGAATTTTGAATAACTTTATCCCCACCTACTCGGCAGAGGCAGTGCTTTTATTGGAAAAAGCAGGCGCGGTGGTGATCGGAAAGACCAATATGGATGAATTCGCCATGGGATCTACCACAGAGACCTCTGCTTATGGTGTGACGAAAAATCCGGTGAACCCGGAGCATGTACCGGGAGGTTCTTCCGGTGGCTCCGCTGCGGCAGTGGCAGCAGGAGAGTGCCTTTTCGCGCTGGGTTCTGACACCGGCGGCTCCATCCGTCAGCCCGCATCCTATTGCGGCGTGGTTGGCATGAAGCCCACTTACGGAACGGTGTCCCGTTACGGCTTGATCGCCTATGGCTCTTCTTTGGATCAGATAGGACCTTTGACGCAGAACGTAGAAGATTGTGCCACGGTTCTGGAAGTCATCGCTGCCCATGATGAGAAGGACTCCACATCCATCAAACGGGAGGATACGGATTTTACCTCTGCGCTGGTGAAGGATGTCAAGGGGATGCGTATCGGAATTCCCAGAGATTATTTCGGAGAGGGCTTAGACCCGGAGGTAAAGGCAGCGGTATTAAAGGCGGCCGAGGATTTGAAAGCCCAGGGTGCTGTGGTAGAAGAATTTGATTTAAGCCTGGTAAATTATGCGATTCCTACCTATTATACCATCGCAGCAGCAGAGGCAAGCTCCAATCTAGAGCGTTTCGATGGCATCA
>USSP01000277.1 GCA_900557385.1 uncultured Lachnospiraceae bacterium | reverse complement strand
CACAGGCACTAAGCCTGCGCTTTTAAGCAGTTTGCTTCAGATCATCTTTCCCGCTAATATTTCTCGATAATCCTGATAGTTTTCTTCCAGCAGTCTGGGAGTATCCAGGCCATAAGGGCATTTTGCCTTACATTTACCGCAGTGCAGGCAGTCTTCGATCTTTTTCATCATAGCCTGGGCCTTGTCAGTAAGCTGCGCTGCCTGCGGTGCTCTCCTGATCATCAGCGACATTCTGGCACAGGAATTGATCTCTATTCCTACCGGACAAGGCATACAATAGCCGCAGCCACGGCAGAAACTGCCGATCAGCTCCTGCCGGTCTTTATTGATTACTGTCTGCAGCTCTGCTGTCAGAAGCGGTGGGCAGTCGATATAGTTCAAAAATTCATCCAGTTCATTTTCACGCTGCACACCCCAAATAGGCAGTACATGATCAAACTGCGCCAAATAAGCATAAGCGGCTGCAGAATTATTTATCAGCCCTCCCGCCAGTGCCTTCATGGCAATAAAGCCCATATCTGCCTCTTTACAAAGCTTGACAATCTCCAGATCCTTCTCGGTTGCCAGATAACAAAACGGAAACTGTAAGGTCTCATATAAACCGCTTTCAATAGCTTCCTTTGCTACCGCGAGACGATGATTGGTGATACCGATATGACGGATTTTTCCCTGGGCTTTTGCCTCCAGCATACATTCATATAAGCCGGAGCCGTCCCCCGGTTTGGGACATACCGCCGGATTATGGAACTGGTATAAATCAATATAGTCGGTTTTCATCTCCCGCAGAGACTGTTCCAAATCACTCCAGAATCCGTCCGGTGTGGTACTGCCGGTTTTCGTTGCCAGGAAAACATGTTCCCGCACATCCGACAGCGCCAGCCCGATTTTATGCTCACTGTCTGTATACCAGTGAGCGGAATCAAAAAAGGTAATGCCATTGTCATAGGCTTTCCGCAACAGATGAGCGGCATCCTCATCACTGATTCGCTGGATGGGAAGTGCGCCAAATCCGTTTTTATTGGTGACAATTTCTGTTTTACCTAATCGAACTGCTGTAGACATCGCATTTTTCCTTTCTAGAATATAGTATGGCTCTGAATCGTTATCAGATAATGGCTTTCTTCGGACATTTCTCCTTACAGAGTCCGCATCCGGTACATTTCTCCTGGTCAATCTTAGCCACAAAATTCTCTACCGTGATAGCATCTGCCGGACAATTCTTCTTACAAATACCACATCCGATACAGCCTATCGTACATGCCTTCATCACTACCGGACCTTTGTCCTGAGAGCTGCATGCTACGATATGTTTTGCTGCATAGGGCTCCATGCCGATGAGATGTTTCGGGCAGACGGCGATACATTTCCCACATGCCTTACATTTCTCTTGATCCACCACTGCCACTCCATTTTCTACATGGATAGCATCAAAGGGACAGACCTTGGCACAGGTGCCAAAGCCCAGGCAGCCGTAGTTGCAGGATTTTGCACCACCGTTCGGTACGAACTGGAGCATCCGGCAATCCTCGATTCCGGTATACTCATAGTCCACACCGGATTTCTCGCAATCACCCTGGCAATGAACAAAAGCAACCATTTTCTCGCCGCTCTCTGCCTCAACACCCATGATCTCAGCAACCTTTTTGCCCACAGTGTCACCGCCTACCGGACAGGCATTCACCGGAGCCTCTCCCTTGGCAATCGCTGCAGCCAGTCCGGAACAACCGGGGAAGCCGCAGCCTCCGCAGTTATTTCCGGGCAGTGTATTCAAAATCTGCTCTTCTTTTTCATTCACTTCTACTTTGAACTTGATTGCTGCCACGCCTAAGAACAATCCTAAAAGCAGTCCCAGAACGCCCACAAGCACAGTCGCTGTAATAATTCCTGTTATACTCATTTCTCAACCATTCCTTCCACTTGATCGTTCACCTCAATGATATCGTACAAAGTTCACCGGTATCATTAAAAGGAAATTCCGGAGAATCCACAGAATGCAATTGCCATCAGACCGGCGCTGACCAGCACAATGGGCATTCCCTTAAAGGACTCCGGCACATCATTATATTCCATTTTTTCACGGATGCTGGCAAGAATCACGATAGAAATGGTAAATCCCACAGCAGTGGCAAATCCGTTTACCGTACCGTAAAGAATACCGTACTCATTCTGTACGTTTTTGATTGCTACACCCAGAACCGCACAGTTGGTGGTAATCAGCGGAAGGTATACACCCAGTGCCTTATACAATGACTGCATGAATTTCTTTAAAAACATTTCCACAAACTGAACCAACGCTGCAATAACAAGGATGAAAACAATCGTCTGCAAATACTCTACGCCAAAAGGCACTAACAGGAACTTGTAAATGCAGCCTGTTACAACCGAGGACAAGGTAATAACGAAGATAATTGCCGCTCCCATGCCCGCTGCAGTGTTGACTTTTTTGGATACACCTAAGAAAGGACATAAACCTAAGAACTGGCTTAAAACTACATTGCTAATCAGAGAGGAGCTGACCAGGATTACCAGTAAATCTTTTATTGTTGCCATTTATTTCTCCTCCTTCTGTTCTTTTTCTTCCACGGTGCGGTCACCGCAGCCCGCTACATCACAATTTAAGCAGTCATGACCACAGCCGGACTGAATCTTGGATACATCTTTGCCCTTCTTCGCCCCATTGATTTTTACTTTATTCTGGATCGCTGTAAGTACTGCCAGTACAAAGAATGCACCGGGTGCACTGGTGAAGATACGGATGGGTTCATAGGATGCCGGCATAATCGTCAGACCAAATACGGAACCTGCACCTAACAGTTCACGGACAGCACCGATGATTGTCAGTGCTACCGTAAAGCCCAGTCCCATTCCGATACCATCAAACAGGGATGGAATCGGTCCGTTTTTAGAGGCAAAGCTTTCTGCACGTCCTAAAATAATACAGTTTACAACAATCAGAGGAATATAAATATTCAGTGCCTGATAAATGGACGGAATATAAGCCTGCAGCAGTAACTGCATCATAGTTACAAAGCTGGCAATAATAACGATAAAACCGGGAATACGAACCTTATCGGGAATAATATTCCGTAACAG
>USSP01000276.1 GCA_900557385.1 uncultured Lachnospiraceae bacterium | reverse complement strand
CCGGAGAACAGTGGGGTGTCGGCCACCAGAAATCTGGCGCTGGACAGTGCAAAGGGAAAATATCTGCAATTCGTGGACAGTGATGACTGGATTGCAGCGGATGCCACCAGACTGTTTGTACAGACAGCAGAAGAATATGCCTGTGACATGGTGATCTGCGATTTCTACCGTGTGGTGGGGGAGCGGGTGTCCCACAAAGGCGATATCAAGGCAAAGGGAGTGTTGTCAATCGAAGAATTTGCCGGTTATATGATGGAAGATCCCGCGGATTTTTATTATGGCGTTTTATGGAATAAATTTTATCGCAACGATATTATAAAAAAACATAACCTCCGCATGGATAATTCCATCAGCTGGTGTGAGGATTTTATGTTTAATCTGGAATATCTGCGTTATGCGGAACATGTCTGTCCCATCCATAATCCGCTTTATTATTATGTGAAGCGTAAGGGATCCCTGGTGAGTCAGGGACTTAGCCTGTCCAAAACCATCAAGATGAAGCGGGATGTTTTTTCCTATTATAATAATTTCTACAAGCATATTCTGGACGAAGAGCAGTATGAGAAAAACCGGTTACAGGTTTACAAATTTCTGGTGGATTCTGCCGGTGACGGAACGGTGATGCCGGTGCTGATGCCGGGTGCCTGGAAACTGGGGGACGAGCAGAAGAAGGATAAGCCCAAGTACGCAGGAAGAGACATCCATGCGACCCTGCAGCAGCTGCGCCAGGTCATTGCCATTGCAGACTGCGGCTCCATGAATGAAGCCTCTAAACGGCTTTTTATCTCCCAGCCAACCTTGTCGGCGGCGGTGAAAGAATTGGAAAAAGGATTGGGCATTACCCTTTTCATGCGATCCAACAGAGGGATTATCATCACGCCGGAGGGAGAAGAATTCCTGGGCTATGCCAGAGCCGTGGAAGAGCAGTTCAGCCTGTTGGAGGCAAGGTACAGCGTCAATGGTCCTGTGAAAAAGAAATTTTCAGTGTCCATGCAGCATTATTCCTTTGCGGTGGAGGCATTTATTGCCCTTGCACGTCAGTTTGGCATGGACGAGTATGAATTCGCAGTGCGGGAAACCAGGACGGCAGAAGTTATTGAGGATGTAAAAAACCAGAAGAGTGAGATCGGGGTTCTGTATCTGAATGAGTTTAACAAGAAGGTTCTCAGCAAGATTTTCAGGGAAGCGGAACTGGAGTTTGTCCGGCTTTTTGACTGCCCGATTTACGTGTATATGAGCCGGAAAAATCCGTTGGCGGAGAAAGAACTCATCAACTTTGAACAGTTACAGGAATACCCCTGTCTTTCCTTTGAACAGGGCGACCTGAATTCCTTCTACTATGCGGAGGAAGTCTTAAGCACCTACGATTATCGCCAGATCATTAAAGCAAATGATCGTGCCACGATGCTGAATCTGATGGTGGGGCTGAATGGTTATACCTTGTGCAGCGGTATTATCTGCCAGGAGCTGAATGGGGATGAATATATTGCCGTGCCATTGGATACCAGTGAGAGTATGACCATCGGTTATATTAAGAAAAAGAAGCTCCCGCTCAGTTCCCTGGGGGAACAGTATATTCAGGAATTAAAGAAGTATGAAAATAAAGTGCTTTAGGTATAGACATTTACTATAACCAGTTCAAGAAAATAAGAATTAACACTTTTCCTATAGAAATGATATGATATGAACAGTTCAGAAAATAAAACAAATCAGATTACGAAAGGAAAAGAACCTATGAGCACATTAAAAGAAAGAACTTTAAAATTTGAAACCTTACAGTTACACGTTGGACAGGAAGAGCCGGATCCGGTTACCGATGCAAGAGCTGTTCCGATTTACCAGACCTCTTCCTTTGTATTCCGCAATTCCCAGCATGCAGCAGACCGCTTCGGTTTAAGAGATGCGGGAAACATCTATGGAAGACTGACCAACCCCACCGAGGATGTATTTGAGCAGCGTATCGCAGCCTTAGAGGGTGGTGTGGCAGCACTGGCAGTAGGAAGCGGTGCAGCAGCAGTAACCTATGCTATCGAGAATGTAGCACTGGCAGGTGACCATATTGTAGCAGCCAAGAATATTTACGGCGGAACCTACAATCTGTTAGCACATACCCTGGTAGATTTCGGTGTAACCACTACCTTCGTAGACCCGTTCAACTTGGAAGAGGTTGAGGCAGCCATTCAGGACAACACCAAGGCTCTTTATATTGAAACCCTGGGAAACCCCAATTCTGAGGTAGTTGATATTGAAGCATTCGCAAATCTGGCACATAAACATGGTCTGCCTCTGTTAGTGGATAACACTTTTGCAACCCCTTATCTGGTTCGTCCCATTGAGTACGGTGCAGATATTGTCATCCATTCCGCTACCAAATTTATCGGAGGACATGGAACCACCATCGGTGGCGTAATCATAGACGGCGGACACTTTGACTGGGCTTCTTCCGATAAGTTCCCCCAGTTGACTGAGCCCAACCCCAGCTACCATGGAATCAGCTTCGTACAGGCAGCAGGAGCAGCCGCTTATATTACCCGTATCCGTGCTATCCTTTTAAGAGATACCGGTGCGACAATCTCTCCGATTCACTCCTGGATCTTTTTACAGGGACTGGAGACGCTGTCTCTCCGTGTAGAACGTCATGTGGAGAATGCTTTGAAGGTTGTAGAATTTTTGCAGAAACAGCCTGCTGTAGAGAAGGTAAACCATCCTGCAGCAACCAGCGATCCTGCGCAGAAAGCCTTATATAAGAAATATTTCCCCAACGGCGGTGGTTCTATTTTCACCTTTGAAATCAAAGGTGATGCCAAGAAAGCACAGGAATTCATCGATCATCTGAAACTGTTCTCCCTGTTAGCCAATGTGGCAGATGTGAAGTCTCTGGTTATCCATCCGGCTTCTACCACACATGCGGAGTTAAACGAGCAGGAACAGGCAGATCAGGGTATTAAACCCAACACCATCCGTCTTTCCATCGGAACTGAGAATATTGATGATATCCTGTTTGACTTACAGGAAGCATTTGATGCAGTGAAATAAAGAAAAGCTGTGAAATACAGCAAAGAATAACTCCCTTTTTACAAAAGTGTGTCTGATGCATACTAACTCATAATTATACGAAAC
>USSP01000275.1 GCA_900557385.1 uncultured Lachnospiraceae bacterium | reverse complement strand
TGTTATCATATTGTCTTTTACAGCTCCGGGACAAAGTGGTTTTTCCGGAGAGCAATTACGGAAATCTTTAAAGGGAATTGCTACCAATCCCATCATTCTGGGGATTATCTTTGGCGTTCTCATGTCCCTGATGCCCTTCTCCTTCCCTATGATTATCCAGAAAACCATCTCCAGCATGGCATCGCTTGCGACACCTTTGGCCTTGATCGGTCTGGGCGCAGGGTTTGAGGGACGCAAAGCATTGGCACTGATCAAGCCGACGATGATCTGCAGTCTGATTAAGCTGGTGATTCAACCGGCATGCTTTTTGCCGTTGGCAGTCCAGATGGGCTTCCGGGATGCCAAACTGGTAGCACTTCTGGTCATGCTGGGCGCACCCACTACTGTCAGCTGCTATATCATGGCGCAGAATATGCACCATGAAGGGACACTGACCTCCAGCGTGGTGGTGACGACGACCTTTTTAAGCGCAGTCAGCATGACCTTCTGGTTATATCTCTTGCGCAGCTTCGGGTTAATTTAAAGCAGCAGCTTTTAAATTCTGATGAATCCATTCGAAGTCAGAGGATCCGCATTCCAGCAGAAATTGATGAAACCGCATAGCAGAGTAATCCTTTCCCCAGAGAGCTTCCGCCTCCTGCTGCAAGGACAGAATTTCCAGATAACCGATGAAATATTTACAATAATTGGCAGGTTCCTCCACCAGATAAGCGTAAACTCTCGATCCATTTGATAATCCGAAATTTTTTAAAATGGTGGATACCTGTTTTTCATCGGCGCCGTCATTGTGGACACTGATATCCAATAGAGAAAGAAGAGCAAGCTGCAGACGCCGATTCAGTTTCAGAGCCTCACAGCAATAGCTGTCAAGTTCTTTTCCCTGGTCGCGGAGAAGCTGTGCACCGTAATCATAGGATAAAAATTCCACATAAAGTGCCCAGCCTTCCGCATAGCCGCTGCATCCCAGAAGATGGCGAAGCGGCAGGACATTTTGGGAGGCAAGGTATTCGGTGGAATAGACACTCTGGTACAGATGACCGGGAAAACCTTCATGTGCCAGCACGGTATATAATTCCAGGGAATCCGGATGGGAACGGGGATTTAAGTAGATCACATTGTCTGTGGTGGCATCAATGGCGGGGGGCAGATAATAGGCAGGGGCTACATAGGGGGAGAGGCAGTCAGACACTGTTTTTACCCTATATGTTACAGGAACCGGAAGCATGGGAAAATCCTCCTGCATCCGAAACGCTAACTGCTCCAGAATCGTTTCTGCGTCAGTAAGCGGGAAGAAAATAAAATCAGAATTTAACATATCACGAATTTCGGGATGAGCGGTAAAAAGAGCGCTCAGTTCCTGATAAGAGCGTCCGATTTCATCAGCAAGCACCTCTTTCCACTGGGCAGGGCTGATGGGAGAACCGGTCTGACTGCGGAAATATAAGGCATAATAATCACAACCCTGGGGATAGGCAGACAGTCCGGCTAGTTTCTGACACTGGTTTCCCAGTACCTCCAGTCCATCGGCGAGAGTTTCATAGGCGGGTTGTACGACTGTTTTTAACAAACGGTCATTTTCTTCATCGTAGTGGGATTTTTGCTCGTTAGATAACACTTGTTCTTGATACAATTTCTCCGTTCGCTCTTTAAAAGTTACCTGTAAAAAGTGGGTACCTTGCCGTAACTGGTCAACATCTATCATGGTGTGACATTGTTCGATGAGTTTTTGCGCAGAAGACTCTGCCATAAATTTTCCGGCGGCAGCCTTTTCCTGCTCGTAAAGGAGCAGACCCGACAGATAGGAATCCAATTGTTCCAGAAGAGCCAGGTAATCCTCCACATCCCGAAGTGTATCGAAACGATACTCGGTGAGCAATAAAGGAAGTTCGGTCTGCATTCCGCCGGAGGGAGAAAGAGGATCACTATAGTAAGAATACCGGGAGAGGGACAGCTGCAGGGTAAGTGATTGCTTCAAGAGCTGATATAGAATCGCATTCTGCCCGGAAAGATGCTCCGGATCAATCTTTTCCATTTGAGCCAGGGTATTTTCCAGCCTGACAGGAACAGACAATTCACTGCCTGCCTGATAAACGGGGAGGGTGGGCTCGTAGGAATAAATCTGAAAATCTTCCGGATGCCGGATGTGATAATGCATGGCGAGTGTATCTCCCTGCATCTCTGTAGCGAAAAGTTCCTGACAGAAAGACACAAAGAGATGTTCATCCCGTTGAAAGCGGAAGAGAAGGAAGACAGCCAGTACTAATACCAGGGCAGGCATGGCAAAGAAGAGCTTTTTGCGGGGAGAAAGGTACATAAAAAGACCTCACAACGTTTTCTTTATAACGTATGTGAGGTCTTTTTGTCCTTATGCGTAAGAAAAACATCTAGGCATTTTTCTTTGCTGCCGTATCTTCAATGAGACCGATAATGGTACGGATTGCACTGTCCTGATGACTCTTGGACATGGCATCAATATAGGTCTGGCGGGTGAAATACAATTCATGTACACTATCCACTAATTTCCGGGTAGTCAGGTCATCCTCACGGATTACCATGCTATAGCCCTGAGATTCAAAGGAAGCTGCATTCAGTATTTGGTCTCCCCGGCTGCTGGCAGCAGGGAGGGGAATCAGGATGTTGGGCTTTTTCAGTGCCAGAAGTTCACAGATCGAGTTGGCACCGGCTCTGGAAATGACCACATCTGCCATAGCGAACAAATCTTTTAATTCTGCTTTTACATATTCAAACTGTCGATATCCCTTTGTGGTCAGTAACAGATTGTCAATTTTTTCTTTACCGCAGATATGCACAACCTGAAAATCTTCCAACAGCTCCGGCAGAGCCTCACGAACCACTTTATTCACAGTCGCAGCACCCAGACTTCCGCCGATGACCATGATGACCGGTTTGTCAGAACGGAAACCGCACAGGTCGTAAGCTGCGATTTTATTACCTTTAGCCAATTCTTCACGGATAGGAGAACCGGTGAGAACGGCTTTATCCTCCGGGAGTAATTTTAATGTCTCCGGGAAGTTGCAGCATACTTTTGCAGCCACGGGAATACACAGCTTATTGGCAAGCCCCGGTGTCATATCCGATTCATGGATGATGCAGGGAATATCCAAAGAAGCAGCA
>USSP01000274.1 GCA_900557385.1 uncultured Lachnospiraceae bacterium | reverse complement strand
AGTTTGTCAATGACGGACAACTTGCTATTTTTTGATTTTATTTCGAACTCACGTTTATTACAGGGATAATCTGGAGGTGATCCTGCGCATAATTCCCGGATATGACAAGAATACACTGATAGAGGCCATACGGATATGTCTGGACAAAGGCATCTATAACGGGGACTCGGTTAAAAGCCTGTGTGAATATGTGTGCAGGGGAAAGGAAAATGGAACAGAAATATACGGACTGGAGGATCGCCTGCCCCGACAAGGCGGATTGATACAGTCTTATAACGAAATACTCAGGGATTATGACAAGACATAAGAAGGAACTCATGGAATGTGCACGTATGCTCAAGCTGGGCAATCTGACCGAACATCTGGAGGAACTGCTGCATCAGGCCCAGGAAAAGCAGCTGACCTATCCGGAGTTTCTACTCGCCTGCCTCAGGGAGGAGGTCCGGACCAGGGAGAACCGGAAATATTTGTGTCGTTTGAAAGCGGCCGGGCTTCCTGCAAGGCATGATCTGGACCGTTACGACTTTACCCGGACGGAAGGAATCGACTCCAGAAAGCTGCGCGAACTGCGCGAGCTGGTATGGGTGGGACAGGCATACAACCTGCTTCTGGCAGGCGGTTCCGGAACCCGTCTGTATCCGTTGACCAAGGCGATTTCAAAGCAGATCATGCCGGTTTATGACAAACCGATGATTTATTATCCCTTGTCAACACTGATGTTAGCCGGTATCAGGGAAATCCTGATTATCTCTACCCCCAGAGATCTTCCGGTGTTCCGTGAATTATTCGGAACAGGAGAGCAGCTGGGACTGCGTATGGAGTATGCCGTACAGGAGCAGCCCAGAGGACTGGCAGATGCTTTTATTATCGGTGCGGATTTCATTGGAAATGACAGCGCGGCACTGGTTCTGGGCGATAATATTTTCTATGGACAAAGCTTTTCCAAAGTATTGCAGCGTGTAGCGGCACAGGAGAAGGGTGCCACGATCTTCGGTTACTATGTACGTGACCCCAGAGAGTACGGCGTCGTAGAGTTTGATGAAAATGGAAAAGCCCTTTCCATCGAAGAGAAACCGGAGCATCCCAAGAGTAATTATGCAGTTCCGGGCTTGTATTTTTATGACAATGATGTGGTAGAAATTGCAAAGAATGTAAAACCCTCCGCACGGGGAGAAATCGAAATTACCAGCATCAACAATGAGTATTTGCGCAGAGGAACCTTACAGGTAGAAACATTGGGCAGAGGTTTTGCATGGCTGGATACCGGAAGCCATGATTCTCTGTTGGATGCAGCAAACTTTGTGGCAACCTTCCAGAAGAGACAGGGACTGTATGTATCCTGTATTGAGGAAATTGCTTACAAGAGAGGGTTCATTAATAAAGAGCAGCTGCTGAAACTGGCAGAGCCCTTAATGAAGACCAATTATGGTAAATATCTGGTAGAGGTTGCAAATGGACTCTAAGCTAATGAGGACGACCATTGTGGCGGTGTGTGCCGCCATACTGGTCGTATTTGCGGTTGTGCTTGGAATTAACTGGAAATGGATTGCCGGCACATCCGATGGGAAGGAAGCAACCTCCACCGAGGCAACTGCTACGGAGACAACCTCCACAGAGTCAACCTCTACAGAGGCAACTTCCACAGAGACTACATCGGCGCAGAACGGACAGGATACCACGGTGGGAACCGTGCTTGATATGACCCAGACCGCCACAGAGTACGGCACCCAGATCGGAAATGACCTCAAAGCCTTTGAACGGGATGAAGCATTTTTTGACCCGGAGCAGACGGATATGGAGGAACTGATGGAGACCGCATCAAAGCGTCTGTCTCTGATGGTTACCAGTGTGGAACGGGATCTGCGTGTGTATGTGGTGGATATATTCGGAGAACCGGTTACCGGTCAACCCTTTGTTGTAACCCTGTCCGGTGAGAATGAATACAAGGATTTAGACCAGGATGGCATGATTTATATTGCAGACTTATCTCCCGGCGAGTATGAGGTGGCACTGGAGGATGCGGGAGAGTATCTGGCACCCTTTGAAACCACCAAAGTACGGGTACAGGATCAGGTCAATTTCCGCCCTCTGGCAGATATATCCTATATGCTTCATAGCGAAGACGAAATCAATGCGCTGCTGGAGGATACAGGAGAGGCGGATGCGCTGAATGAAGGAGACGAGGAAGCTTCTGTCGATACCATGGATGCCAGTGCCCATTGGGGAATTGATGTTTCCAAGTGGAATAAGGAGATCGACTGGAAACAGGTGGCAGAGTCCGGCGTGGAATTTGTCATCATTCGTTGTGGATACCGTGGTTCTTCCTCCGGTTATCTGGTAGAGGATCCTTATTTTGAACAGAATATACGTGGGGCGAAAGAAGCAGGTCTGCAAGTGGGCGTTTACTTCTTTACCCAGGCGATTGATGTGACTGAGGCAGTGGAAGAGGCAAGTATTGCACTGACACTGTGTGCGGAATACGAGTTGGATTACCCCATTTTTATTGATACGGAAGGTGCTGGCGGCAATGGCCGTGCAGACAGTCTGGATGCGGTAACCCGGACAGAAGTTTGTGATGCCTTCTGCCGTACCGTGGAAAGTTCCGGTTATCGTGCCGGTGTGTATGCAAGCTGCAACTGGTTTAACAATAATCTGATTTCCGATGGACTGGGACATCACTATATCTGGCTGGCAGAATATCGGAAGGTGCCGCAGTACAGTGGCAAATACGATATGTGGCAGTATACCTCCAAGGGCAGTGTGGCCGGTATCGATGGAAATGTGGATTTAAATATAGGCTATATAGATTAAATAAATGGAGAAGAGTTATGGGAAAACTGACAGTAGAGACATGTGAGATTGAAGGCTTAAAGGTAATCACCCCCCAGGTGTTCGGTGACGCCAGAGGGTATTTTATGGAGACCTACCAGCAGAAAGATTTTCAGGAGATCGGAATTGATATGGAATTTGTGCAGGATAATCAGTCTGCATCCAAAAAAGGTGTACTTCGCGGTTTGCACTTCCAGATTCAGTATCCCCAGGACAAGCTGGTAAGAGTAATCCGCGGTGAAGTGTTCGATGTGGCTGTGGATCTGCGTCCGGGCTCCGCTACCTTCGGAAAATGGTTCGGTGTGGTATTATCGGAAGAGAAT
>USSP01000273.1 GCA_900557385.1 uncultured Lachnospiraceae bacterium | reverse complement strand
CCATGATGGCATCCATCTTTGAATACTCAGGGACATCCTCACCACGCTTCATCTGGCGAGCCAGAATGTCGCAGGCCTCATAAAGACTGGTGGATTTGCTGCTCATACCGGAAATAATCAAGGGGGTCCGGGCTTCATCAATCAGGACAGAGTCCACCTCGTCAATGATGGCATAGTGCAAGTCACGCAGCACCAGCTGTTCCTTGTAGATTACCATGTTATCCCGGAGATAATCGAAACCAAGTTCATTATTGGTTACGTAAGTAATATCACAGTTATATGCCTCTCGGCGCTCCTCGGGCTTCATGTCATTTAATACGACACCAACCTTTAAGCCCAGGAACTGATGTACCTGTCCCATCCACTCTGCATCACGCTTTGCCAGATAGTCATTGACGGTGACAACATGTACGCCCTTTCCCTCCAGGGCATTTAAGTAAGCCGGAAGCAGACAGGTCTGTGTCTTACCTTCACCGGTACGCATCTCCGCGATACGTCCCTGATGGAGAATGATGCCTCCGATCAACTGCACTCTATAGTGTTCTGTACCCAGCACACGCTTTGCAGCTTCTCTCACCACAGCATAAGCCTCGGGCAGAATGTCATCCAGAGTCTCTCCCTCTCCCAGTCTTTTCTTAAACTCTTTTGTCTTCTCCTTCAGTTGATCGTCAGACAGTTCTCCCATGGCTTCCCGATAGGATTCGATTTTGTCAACGATAGGGCTGATCCGCTTTAATTCGCGTTCACTGTGTGTACCAAAAACCTTTTCCACTAATTTCATTGTTTTACCTCGAAATTTCATACATATAAAAAACCAAGCTATATTGTAACAGATTTCCCCCACACATTCAAGTATGGGGTTTGCAGGTCTCGTCGCGCTTCCGGTATAAAGCAAAAATCCCCGCGAAGATCTCTTCACGGGGATGCCGATTTTCTTTTTTGCTATCAGGAATTAGTTGTACTGCATTGCTTTCTCTTCGCCGTTTAATACACGTAAACCGCCCTGTACCAATGCAAGGAGTTCGTCCTCACCGGGATATACGGTTACCGGTGCGATAAAGCCGGCTTTTGCAGTCAGTTCATCGGTGATTGCTTTGTTATAAGCAATACCACCGGTAATGATGATCTGGTCTACTTTGCCTTCCAGTACACAGGCCATGGAGCCCATGTCCTTCGCTACCTGCAGAACAAATGCGTCTTTAACCAGTTTGGCTTTCTCGTCGCCAGCTTCGATGCTCTTCATCACATCACGCATATCATTGGTTCCCAGATATGCATTGAGACCACCGTTACCAACTAACATCTTGGTTACTTCCTTCTGGGTGTATTTACCGGAGAAGCAAAGCTTTACCAGTGCGCCATTGGGAACTGCTCCTGCACGCTCCGGAGAGAATGCGCCGTCACCATCCAATGCGTTAAATACATCTACGACTTTACCCTGTCTGTGCGCGCCGACAGAAACACCGCCGCCCATGTGAACGACGATAAGGTTCAGGGAATCGTAAGGCTTGCCGACTTCCTTGGCATATCTCTTGGCAACTGCTTTCTGATTCAGTGCATGGAAGATACTTACACGGGGCAGATCGGGATGACCGGACAGTCTTGCTTCCGGCATCAGCTCGTCAACTACTACAGGGTCAACAATGTAAGCAGGAACCCCTACAGAATCAGCGATTTCTTTTGCCAGAATACCGCCTAAGTTGGAGGCATGCTGTCCCATAACGCCGACTTCCAGATCTTTAATCAGTGCATCATTTACCTCATAGGTACCGCCGGGGATGGGTTTTAACATACCGCCACGGCCAACTACCATGCCTAAGGACTTCACATCGAAATCTTTTTCCTTTAAGAAGGAAAGGATGATGTCCTTACGGAAATCCTTCTGAGAGATAATGGTAGGATACTGTGCGATCTCTTCGGTAGAATGACGCAGGGTTTCCTCAAATAATAAGTTCTCATCCTCAAACACGCCGATTTTGGTGGAGGTGGAACCGGGATTGATAATCAAACTTTTAATAGACATAATCGTTCTCCTTGTTTTGTTCGTTTACTGTTGTTTTTTTAATTCCTCTGCTACAACTGCTGCCAGTGCGATGGAGTTTACCTTGGTCTCGAAGGTATCGGAACGGGAGGTCAGAATTGCCGGTGCTTTGGTTCCGGTAAGGATACAGCCGTTCTTAACTCCGGGTACCATATGTACGATTGCCTTGTAAACCAGGTTTCCTGCATGGATGTCCGGGAAAAGAAGAATATCTGCGTCCCCCTGGACTTTACGGTTGGTCGCACCTTTTTCAATCGCTGCTGCCTTATCAATCGCGATATCCAGAGAGAGCGGTCCGTCTACGATACAGCCCTGAATCTTTCCTTCCTCGCACATTTTGGTGAGTTCGTCTGCTTCTACGGTAACAGGCATCTTGGGGTTTACAACCTCAACTGCAGCTAAGGGAGCAACCTTGGGAACTTCTACGCCACATGCTTTCGCTACATTGACGGTATATTCAATAATGGAAACCTTGTCCTCCAGTGTGGGGTACGGCATAAAAGCCACATCGGTTAAGAATAACAGACGGTCAATACCGGGAATCTCAAATACACATACATGGGACAGTGCTTTACCGGTACGAAGTCCTACTTCTTTATCCAGGATACTCTTTAAGAAGGTCTTGGAATCCAGCAGACCCTTCATATACATATCGGCTTTGCCATCATGTACTAATTTTACTGCAGTCAGGGATGCCTGTACGATATCCGGCTCGTTGATGATCTCATACTCGGCAAGATTCATGCCTAACTGTGCGGCAATCTCACGGATCATAGCTTCATCACCTACCAGGATTGCGTCAGCAATGCCACGCTCTTTGGCAGCCTTTACTGCTTCTAATACAGCCTTGTCCTGTGCTGCAGCTACGGATACAACCTTCTTGCCACAGGTAGAGACTTTGGATAACAACTCGTCAAAATTCTTGCTCATTTGGAATAATGAACTCCTTTCCACCTTTGTTCATGCGTGTTTGCACGCTTTGTTAAAAGAATAACACTATTGGGGGCAAAATGCAACTGTTGCGGACGTTTTCGTGGGGAATGTGGGGAATTTGGAGAGAGTTGTTACTGTTCAGGCAGCAGTAAAACACTTGCTGTTTTGCTGCGTAAGAATCC
>USSP01000272.1 GCA_900557385.1 uncultured Lachnospiraceae bacterium | reverse complement strand
TCTCTTTTACATGTTCAAAGCCTCCTGCCGTTACCACGCCATAACCAAGTACTGTCAGAATAGCAAATGTCATAATGATACTTTGAATAAAGTCAGTGGTACTGGCTGCCAGGAATCCTCCCAACGTGGTATATGCCACAATGACAATGGCGCTGATGATCATTGCCGTCAGATAGTTCATTCCAAATAATGTGCTGAAAAGTTTGCCGCAGGCGGAAAATCCGCTGGCGGTATAGGGAACAAAGAAAATAATAATCACCGCCGCCGCAATGACGGAAAGGATTTTCTTGTCATCGCCAAAACGATTGGAAATAAATTCCGGAACCGTAGTGGAATTATTTGCTTTGACTGTATAGATGCGGAGGCGTTTTGCCACAATTAACCAGTTTAAATAAGTGCCAACTGCCAGACCGATAATCGTCCAGGTTGCATCAGCTAATCCCGACACGTAAGCTACACCGGGCACACCCATCAGCAGATAGCTGCTCATGTCAGATGCTTCCGCGCTCATGGCAGTAACGATAGGACCAAGTTTTCGTCCTCCCAGATAAAAATCCTCTGTGGTCTCATTTTTCTTACTGGACCAGACGCCGATTGCAATCGTCACAATCAGATACACAATAATACTTGCCAAAATTAAAATTTGTGTGGTTGTCATAGTTTCTCCCTCATTCGTATATGTCGTTCTTTGTCGTTTATAGCACATTGCAAAATAGAACGCAATACAGAACGAAGTTCAGACTAAAGTATATACTTTTCAATCATACTTTACACTTTTATACTGTATTTTCGCCTTTTTTCTATTGTACGGATTTAATACAAATACCGGAATTTATAAGGAATACTGATAAAAGATTTTTTAGGAGCAGATTCCCTGCAGCATCAACGGGAACATTTTTTCTGCATATTCGGTCAGGGACACTTCTCCGCCTCGCAGGCACCACTCATAAAGAAGTGCTCTCTCACAAAGTGCATAATACCGCACCAGATCTGCCACCGGCAGTTCTTTACTGATTTCACCCCGTTGCTGTCCTTCCTGGATATAGCGCCGCAGCAACTTATAATACAGACGGTTATTGTCCAGCAGATGTTTCTCACCCTTGGTGGTAAGCTGGGTAGAATACAGTCTTTTTAACAATTCAAAGTCAATACTTTCCTCAATCATATGAAACAGTTCCCGATTTAAGTAAAGCAGTACCTCAAAGCGATTCTGTTCCTCGCTGATTTCCGGCTCCAGTTCCTCATATTTTTCATCGAACATATAAGATAAAGAAGAAAGCAGTGCATCCTTTCCTTCAAAATAATGATAGAAGGAGCCTTTGGAAGTACCTGATTCCGCAATGATCTCTTCCACGGTAGTGTCCTCATAGCCCTGTTCATAAAACAGCTTCCACGCAGCACTTACAATCTTACTTTTCGTTTTTCTGGATGTTTTTTTACTCATGTCCGGCTCTTTTCTCTTTGCTTTTTATCATGTAACCTATATAATGTTAGATAGCAACTATTTAGTTACAGGAATATTATAAAGGATGGATAGAAAAAATACCATGTGGATTGCAGATAATTGGAAAGATTATGAAGTATTGGATACCTCAAACGGTGAAAAGCTGGAACGCTGGGGAGATTATATTCTGGTGCGTCCTGACCCGCAGGTCATCTGGAATACGCCCCACGGCCATGCAGGATGGTCTCACAAAAACGGCCATTACCACCGTAGTGCCAAGGGCGGCGGCGAATGGGAATTCTTTGATTTGCCTCAGGAATGGAGCATTCACTACCACGAACTTACTTTTCACTTAAAACCTTTCAGTTTCAAACATACCGGTCTTTTCCCCGAGCAGGCGGTAAACTGGGACTGGTTTTCCCAGATCATCCGTGAGGCTCAGCGTCCTGTGAAAGTGCTGAACCTTTTTGCTTACACCGGAGGTGCCACTGTGTCTGCTGCTGCAGCAGGAGCAAGCGTCACTCATGTAGATGCTTCCAAGGGCATGGTTACCTGGGCAAAGGAAAATGCAGTTTCTTCCGGACTGGGAGATGCTCCCATCCGCTGGCTGGTGGATGACTGTGTGAAATTCGTGGAACGCGAGATCCGCCGTGGCAATAAATACGATGGAATTATCATGGATCCGCCTTCCTATGGAAGAGGTCCCAAGGGCGAGATCTGGAAAATTGAGGAAAGCATCTTTCCTTTTATTGAATTGTGTTCCAAGCTGTTATCCGATGATGCTTTGTTTCTGTTAATTAATTCCTACACTACCGGGCTGCAGCCCGCGGTACTCTCCTACATGTTAAACACCGTGATCACCAAACGTTTCGGTGGACACGTGGAGGCAGAGGAAATCGGGCTTCCGGTAACCGAATCCGGATTGATACTTCCTTGTGGTGCATCGGGACGTTGGACAAAACAATAAAAGAAGCGGATGCCACTGAGCACACATAAGAAACACCGGAGGAATATCAGGATTCCTCCGGTGTTTCTTGCTTCACATCTTCCTTGACAATGCCGTATTGCATCAGGTAGGCTCTCCAGGGAGCATAATACTGTGCCTTGAGATGAACCCCGTCTCCGGTAAACAAGGGATTCAGATTCCCGGTTTCATCATCATAAAGCGGATTGATGTCCAGATAGAACACGCGCCTGCCGTCCGCCAACTGTGCAATTCCGTTATTTCGGATGTTAATATGTTCATTATTAATATATTTCTCTGCCTTTGATTTCTTCGCGGTAACATGCATCAGCCCCTGCACGAAAATCACTGCATTAGGCTGGAGCATTTTAATTTTCTCAATAGCCTCCCGGTATGCCTTCTGGAAACGTTCCTCGTCTCCAGTTCCCAACTCATTGATTCCCACCATCAAGTAAATTTTTTTATACTGCTTTTCCTCCAGCAGCTCTTCAATGGTTTCCTTTTTCCGGCTGTTGTCTATTTCCAGGAACTTCTTGTCAAAAAGGCGGAATACCGTCAGTCCAACCTCTGCAGCAAAGTCTGCCTGATCTAAATCTCCATATTGAGACAGTCCCACAGTCCGGGAGTCCCCGATAAACAATGCATCTTTAAAATAATCTTCCGTCAGTTTCTTAAAATACATACGGACGATCGGTGATGTAATAATGATCGCCGCCTTGCCAAGTCCCTCGAGTTTTTGTGTCTCTGTCTGTA
>USSP01000271.1 GCA_900557385.1 uncultured Lachnospiraceae bacterium | reverse complement strand
GATCTTCCGATAAAAGAAAAGACCATCCTCCATGCCATCCAGCGCAAGCAGAGGCTCATGCTCCCGTACCTCCGGCATCAACGTGGGAATCACCCCGCTTTGAATGTAAGGGGGATTGGATACCAATAGATCAAACTTTCTTCCAAGCTCCAGTGCTTCATACAAATCGCCCTCCAGAAATTCCACCTGTTCATCAGAAATTTCCAGGCGTCCGGCATTGCATTCTGCCACCTGCAGTGCTTCCGGCGAAATATCCACACCCACACCATGGCAGTGATTGGAATAGTGAAGAAGGCTCAGTAAAATACAGCCGGAACCAGTACACAAGTCCAGAATCTCTGCCCCATCAAAGGGTTCCCGCATTACTTCCTCCACCAGAATTTCCGTGTCCTGTCTGGGAATCAGCACATGCTCATTCACCGCAAATTCCAGACCCATAAAGTCCTGCACGCCGGTGAGATGCTGAAGTGGAATATGCCCGGCTCTCTTTTCCAACAATGCCCGATAGGTCTCTTCCTCCTGCACGGAAACTTCCCGCTCCGGATGTACCAACAGCGTATTCCGGTCTGTTCCACATACATATTCTAATAATAATCTGGCATCCAGAGCCGCCTCTGCTATCGCCGATGCCTCAAGCTTTTCTTTTCCTGTTTCATACAGTACTCGATATTCCATCTTCGATATCTTCCTGTGTCAGATCCTCCGGGAACTTATAATTAAAATCATCCCGCAGGAATTGTTTCCAGTCAAACACGGCTTCTACCGCTTTGATTGCTACTTCTATCATCTGGTCATCCGGTTCTCTGGTGGTCAGTCGCTGCAGCCACAGCCCCGGTGCAGAAATGATTCTCACCAGAATATTGTTGCTGCGTCCTGCAAGCCGAATCAATTCATACGAAATTCCGGCAATTACAGGAATCAATAAAAGACGAAGCAGCAGCCTCCATACCGGAGACTCCACGCGGATAAAGAAGAAAAGAATCACACTTACCAGCATAACAAAAAGGAGGAAGCTTGTTCCGCAGCGTTTATGCTGCTTGGAACTTTTTCTTACATTTTCCACATTGAGAATGTGTCCACGTTCGATACAATTGATACATTTATGCTCTGCCCCATGATACTGGTACACTCTCTTTATGTCCGGCATCAGGGAAATCCCTGCCACATACAGTACAAAAATAACAATACGGATAATTCCCTCGAGAATCGCCATCAAGGAATCGTTGCGTACATAGTTTCCCAGCCACACACTGGCATAATAGGGCAATGCCATAAACAGAGCCAGTGCCAGCACGACAGCAAACACCGTGGTAAGTGTGGCAATTGCTTTATCCTGACGAGCCTTTTTCGCAGGGTCTTTCACTTCCTTCTGCTCCTCTTCGTCCTCATAAAAGGTGGCAGAGAAGTTTAAGGAACGAGTGCCCAGAATTAAGGAGTCCAGGAAATTAAACACACCGCGGATAAAAGGGAGTTCTTTGATTTTATTGCCTTCCAAAATTCCGTGATAGGTGTCCAGCTCTACCTCAATCTCTCCGTTTGGTTTCCGTACTGCCACGGAATACTTATCACCGTTTTTCATCATGATTCCTTCAAGGACCGCCTGTCCGCCGATTCCTGAATAATGTCCGCGTTTCTTTCTCTTTTTCTTTGCCATAATTAAATTACTCCATAACCAAAAATAAGGTTGAGATTATTGAAACCTCAACCTTTTTTGTTATCAGCTTATTTGTTTTCAAAACCGTACTTCTTATTGAACTTATCAATTCTGCCGGCAACTCTTGCAGCTTTCTGCTGACCGGTATAGAAGGAATGGCATTTGGAACATACTTCCACGTGAATCTCCGGTTTGGTAGATCCGGTTACAAAAGTATTGCCACAGTTACAAGTTACGGTTGCCTGATAATACTCAGGATGGATTCCCTGTCTCATTTCTTTCACCTCTCTATAATGAACAAAGTTCTTCAGTATATTATTCTGTGAATTCTAATATCACGAACAGCTTTATCAGTGTAGCATATCATCCTCTGCAATGCAAGGATTTTTTTAGATAAACTTCATTTTCTTTACGAGATTAACAAATTCCACATTATTTCTCGTACGAGAGAACATATCGATGACCTTCTCCACCGCCTCTTCCGGCTTCATGCCGTTAAATGCCTTACGGATAATATTGATTGCCTCCTGCTCGTCCGCACTCAGCAATAAATCCTCCCGGCGCGTACTGGATTTGGGGATATCAATTGCCGGAAAGATTCTCTTTTCTGACAGTTTCCGGTTCAATACCATCTCCATGTTACCGGTTCCCTTAAACTCCTCAAACACAACATCATCCATCTTACTGCCGGTATCCACCAGTGCTGTTGCAAGCACGGTCAGACTTCCGCCCTCGCGCATATTACGCGCCGCACCAAAGAAACGCTTCGGCATGTAAAGTGCTGCCGGATCAAGACCACCGGATAATGTACGACCGCTTGGCTGAACAGTCAGGTTATACGCTCTCGCCAGACGTGTAATGGAATCCAGAAGAATCATCACATCACCGCCGTGCTCCACCAGACGTTTTGCACGCTCGATCACCATTTCCGATACACGCTTATGATTCTCCGGAAGCTCATCAAAGGTCGAATAGATCACTTCTACATTCTCTCCCTGAATCGATTCCTTGATATCGGTCACCTCCTCCGGACGCTCATCGATCAGAAGAACGATCAGATGCATATTCGGATGATTATGTGTGACTGATTTTGCTACCTGCTTTAACAGTGTCGTCTTACCGGTCTTCGGCTGTGCCACGATCAGACCACGCTGCCCCTTGCCGATCGGCGAGAAGAGATCCACGATGCGGCACGAGAGGTTGTTGTGGCCGTTGCCCGTGAGACAGAATTTTTCGCTCGGGAAAAGCGGGGTCATGAATTCGAACTGTACGCGGTCGCGGATGTACTCCGGTTCCAGTCCGTTGATGTCCGTCACGCGCACCAGCGGGAAATACTTCTCGCCCTCTTTGGGCGGGCGGATCGTGCCGGTCACCGTGTCGCCCGCCTTCAGTCCGAAGAGCTTGATCTGTGAAGGAGAAACGTAGATGTCGTCCGGGGAGTTCAAGTAGTTGTAGTCTGCCGAGCGCAGGAACCCGTAGCCGTCCGGCATTACCTCCAGAACACCTTCACCGGCGATAA
>USSP01000270.1 GCA_900557385.1 uncultured Lachnospiraceae bacterium | reverse complement strand
CCAAGTCCGGCAGTGGCGAGATTGATTTTGTTGCTGTCCGGCAAAACGAAAAAATTTATGTGCAGGTCACGCAGGAACTTCGTTCTCCGAAAACGGAAAAACGGGAATACGACCGTTTGCTGGATATTCACGACAACTACCCCAAGTATGTTCTCACAACGGATGAGTTCTCGGGAGGAAACTACGAGGGTATCAAGACGATGCACATAGCGGATTTTCTGTTAAATTCTGAATACTAAATTATAAAATTGTGAGATGCTCGCTTGGCAACAGGCGGGCATTTTGTATAACGTAAAATTATTTCGCAAATTGAGGATTACGTATAATGGGTTGACTCATAATAACACGATATTCATTGCGGTTGCGATTGCAGGAATCATGATTGACCTGAACGGCTTCAAGCAGATTAATGATAACTATGGACATTCGGAGGGTGACGCTGCATTAATGATTGCTGCGGATGTGCTTAGAAAATCCTTCTCCGAATATGGCGTAGTCACAAGATATGCAGGATAAGCTGGCATATTATAAAGGAAATGAAAAACAAACACTTTAGCCCAAAATACAACTATTAAATACCGCGCCGCCGTGGCTTGACATGAGAAAAAATCGGTGCTATAAAAAAATTATCGGTTAGTTTTCTCTAACCACGAAGTGCAAGCTTTCGGACGCCCGATGTTGGATGCATCCGTAGGAGTTTTGCAGATATGCATAGAAATTTTGACTGTACCAAGGGAGGACGACTGATATGGCAGAGAAAACAGAACTGTCCGGTGTGCCGGAGACGATGCTGCAGACTATCTACGCCAGAGCCAAGGAAAGCTGTGGGCGTGGCGCAATTCATGACCAAAAGGCAGAAGAGATTATCGAAAAGCTGGACTATGATTTCACACTTGCGGACAAGGATACTGCCATGCACAGCGGTGTCATTGCCCGAACCATCGTACTGGATCGTCTGACAAAAGCGTGGATTGAAGAGCATCCCGGTGCGGTTGTGGTCAACATTGCCTGCGGTCTGGATACACGATGCTATCGGATGAAAGGTTTTTGCCATTGGTACAACCTCGATCTGCCGGAAACAATGGCGGTGCGGGAAAAGATCCTGCCGGAGATCGGCACGATTTCGCAGATTGCCATGTCTGCTATGGATGATTGGGGTGGTGAAATTACAGAGCAGAATACACCGGTGCTTATCATCATTGAGGGGCTGACCATGTATCTGACAGAGACGGATGTACAACGGATCTTTGACATAATCTCCCATCGGTTCAAGGCTGTAACCGTATTTGTGGAAACGATGAATCCAATGGTCGTAAAACACTTTAAAGAAAAGTCCATTGATGCCAGCAATGCAAAATTTACTTGGGGTGTGAAAAACGGCAGGCTACTATCCGAACTTCTGCCGGATTTCCGCTTTGTGGAGGAACATAGCCTGACCGAGGGCATGGCAACGTTTGTCCCGATTTATAAACTGCTTGGCAAGCTGCCTACTGTGCGGAATATTTCCAATCATATTGTTGTTCTGGAAAAGTAGAAATCGTAATGGTACCGGAGCAGGCACTGCAAACCGTTCACGGCTATGTGGAGCAGAGAGCATGGCGGCTGTAAAAATATTTGCCGCTGCTTCTGCTGTTTCAGTTAAGGTTTCGCTAAGCCATATGCCCAGCACTCAGTGATGCTCTGCCAGAGTGTGAAGAGCTTCCTTGATACTTTCCTTCACAGTCTCATCCTGCTCTGTGTTCAATCTGTGCAGCAAATAAGTCTTGGCATATTCTGTGCCGATGCTGCCCAATGCCTTGGCTGCGGCAATTCGAATCTTTGCATCTGAATGATCAATCATGTGGGCAATGCTGTTCACACTGTCCTCATCCTTAATCTGGCTCAATGCTTCCAAAGCGGCTACCACCACGGTATCATCTGAAGAACTCAGATACTTGATAATCTTGTCGGATTTTCCTTTCTCCATTAATTTCTGAATCTTACCTAAATCATGTTGTTCCATATTAATGCGCCTCTTTCTTTTTGCCAGCGCGGGGGCGGTAAATCGTCTCCGAATCATCCACGTTGTTACGCTGTGGTGACTGGCTTTTCTTGACAAAACTATCATAGCACTGCATTTATCAGAAATCAATTGCAAAAAAATAAAAGATTTCTAAAAATTCTATGATTGACAGAACCGTGTTTTTCATCCGTTTCTGCCCCGGAACTTTCCCGGCGTGATATCGTAAAACTTATGAAAAAGCTCGCAGAAGTAGCTGGTATTTGAAAATCCGCAGGTATACGCAATCTCGGTAACGGACATGGCGGTGTTCTGAAGAAGAAATACCGCCTTTTCCAGACGATACTGATTCAGATATACCATAGGTGAAGTATTTAAATATTTTTGAAAAAGAAAAGTGCATTTTGTTTTGCAGCAATTTCCCGCAGATGAAATATGTTTAAGCAGAATTCTGCTGGAATAATTTTTTTGCACATATCCCATCATTGCGGTTAAAGCCAGCACTTCCTCTGTGTTCTTATCATAGTTTGGCAGGAAGTTCATATTTTCAGAAAGCAACCGGAAAATATGAGTCGTATTTTCCAAAATCAAAAAGGGATTTATCTGTGCAATGTTATTTTCATAAAGCTTTGCCAAGTCATGAAGAATGGAATTCTGCCACTGGATAGACGGGTTTAGTTTCTGATAAGGAAAATGGACATTCTGTATCAGAGGGTTTAAACAATTCTGCACAAAATAGGCGTTTGCGGTAAGCAGCTGTGGGGACAGCAGAATACAGAGAAAGAGACATTCTGTGTGGGTATCGGAATAGCCATAATGAAAGCACCGGCTGTTTACGAAAATACCTTCTCCTGCCTGCAGGGAAATTTTCTGTCCATTGACATCATAGGACATCTGCCCCTCCAAAATCAGCATAAATTCCAGGTCGTCATGCCAGTGGCTGACTGCACGAAAATCAGGATAGCTTGATAGCTGTCTTTTTTTGATATAGGCCGGAAAATCCGGATTATTATAAGCTACATTTTCGGATGCATCTGAGTTTAAAAGAGTGCTGGGACATACTTCCATAAATTTCCGTTCTTCCTTAATTCTCACCTTATTGCGAACAATTGTTATATAAGTATGACTGATTCTGGTATAAAAATCAATGAAAATAGCTTATTCTGGTATAACGAA
>USSP01000269.1 GCA_900557385.1 uncultured Lachnospiraceae bacterium | reverse complement strand
CATGGTGGTCCTTTTGCCAATATTGCCCATGGATGTAACTCTGTAATCGCTACAAAAACAGCATTAAAAATGGCAGATTACTGTATCACAGAGGCTGGCTTTGGTGCTGATTTAGGAGCAGAGAAATTCTTTGATATCAAATGCCGGATGGCTGGTTTGAAACCGGATGCGGTTGTTCTGGTTGCGACCATCCGAGCACTGAAATATAACGGTGGCGTGCCGAAGGCAGAACTTGCCGGTGAAAATCTGGAAGCTCTTGCAAAGGGAATTGTAAATCTGGAGAAACATATTGAAAATCTGCACAAATACGGAGTACCTGTGGTAGTTACACTAAACACTTTTGCTACCGATACCGATGCAGAAAGAGCTTTTGTCCGGAATTTCTGCGAGGAGCATCAATGTGAATTTGCCTTATCCGAAGTATGGGAGAAAGGTGGGGAAGGCGGTATCGCACTGGCAGAGAAGGTACTGAAGACTCTGGAAGAGAAAACCTCTGATTTTCATGTATTGTATGATGAAAAGCAGCCGATTAAGGCCAAAATCGAGACAATCTCGAAAGAAATTTACGGTGCAGACAGCGTAAGCTATACAGCAGCCGTTAATAAGCAGATTCAAAAGCTGGAGGAGCTGGGCTTTGGAAACCTTCCGATCTGTATGGCGAAGAATCAGTATTCTCTGTCTGACGATCCAAGCCTGTTGGGAAGACCTACCGGTTTCAACATGAATATCCGTGATGTATATGTATCTGCAGGAGCAGGCTTTGTGGTAGTTCTCACAGGAACCGTAATGACCATGCCGGGACTTCCGAAACAGCCGGCTGCATTTAATGTTGATGTAAATAAAGACGGTATTATCACCGGATTATTCTAAGAATCCTCCTTTGAACAGCAGGAATTGAGAAAGGTATTAGGATAGATATGATTTGCCCGCATTGTGGTTTTGAGATTCCTGAGGGAATGCTATATTGTGAGAAATGTGGTGAAGAAATTCATATTGTACCTGATTTTGATCCGGAATTGGAAAACAGAATTTCCGAGAATCTGACCGGCTTTCTTGAGGAAATGGAGACAGAACAGGAGAAGGCGGAAGAGGAGGAGAAAATCCCGGAGCAGTCTGTCAGGGAGCGTCGATTTACGGTTCTGCTCTGGGTGCTTCCTATTGTGGGAATCCTCATTGCAGGATCAGGAACGGTGATCGGAATCCATCATTACCGGACGACCTCTCCTGATTATCAGGTAAAGCTTGCCAATGCAGCGGTGAGTAAGAACAATTACGAGCTTGCGATTGAAAAACTGCAGAAGGCATATGAACTGGATCCCAGTCAGGTATCCCTGTTATTTGAAATTGCGGATTATTATTATTTGACCGGCAATGTCAATGATGGGGTATTGACCTTGTGTGATGTGGCATTTTCCCAGTATGCATCTCAGAGTGATATACAAAATGCATACAGTAAAATCGTAGAGATTTATAAGACAAACGGAGATTACGGAAAGCTGAGTGAATTGCTGGAGCAATGTCCGGATACAAGGATTCGCATGACCTATAGCGATTATCTTGCCAGTGCCCCTGAATTCAGTCTGCAGGGAGGCACCTATGATGAGGTGATACCGATTAAATTGCTGGCAACCGGAGCAGGTACGATTCATTATACCTTAGATGGTACGGATCCCGGAATTGAGGCTGATATATATACAGCTCCGATTCTTTTAAATCCCGGGATGACAACGGTTAAGGCTGTGTATGTGAATCCGTATGGGGTACGTAGTGAGGTGGTGAGTTGTACCTACAATATTAACGTGCCCACACCGGCAGCACCGGAAGTCAATCTGTCCAGTGGTGATTTTAATACGCCTCAGATTATTAAGATTAACCTGCAGGAAGGAACAACGGTTTACTACACCACAGACTTAAAGGATCCCACCAGGGACAGCCAGGTATATACGGAACCTTTGGTGATGCCTTTGGGGAGATCCAATTTCAAGTTTATTGCGTATAACGAAATGGGAATTGCATCCGAGGTTACAGCGCGTTCCTATAATCTGACGATTGATAATTCCATTCCAGCAGCCCAGTGTGTCAATGCACTTTTGGAAGCCTTCGTACAGTATGGAAAGATTATGGATCTGCAAGGGCATGCTCCGGGAATGAATGGAAGGTATCTGTATCAGCTTACCGGTGTGGTGCATGACGACACATTTAATTCCGATTTTTATATTTTGCCGGAATTATATGAGGATGCTGCAGGAGTTCAGACCAAGACGGGAGCCGTGTATGCAGCAAACATATATTCAGGGCAGTTGTTTACCTGTGTGCAGCATGATAATGTGACCTATGAGATTCAAAGTGATCTTTATTATCAGTTACAAATGAATGCGCAGCTTGCCGCCCAGGCAGATGCGGAGCAAAACTTTAACTAGGAAAAGAATCCGGGGTTGCACTTTTTTGAGAATTTTTATATCATTACTATAATGTCAAGTATAGAGGAGTAAGAACTATGTACAAAATTTTAGAAGCACGGGAGCTGACTACAAATATCTACCTGATGGAAGTAGAAGCAAAAAGGGTGGCCAAATCCTGTATGCCCGGACAGTTTGTCATTGTTCGTATGGATGAAGAGGGAGAGAGAATCCCCCTGACCATCTGCGATTACAACAGGGACAAAGGAACAATTACCATCGTATTTCAGGTTGTAGGAGCCAGTACCTTACGCATGACTTCCTTGAAAGCCGGAGACTATTTCCAGGATTTCGTAGGACCGTTGGGAAGACCGTCCGATCTGACGGAAGAATCCGTAGAAGAACTGCGTAACAAGAAAATTCTGTTCATAGCCGGCGGCGTAGGAACTGCTCCGGTTTATCCTCAGGTAAAATGGCTGCATGAGCAGGGCGTGGCTGCGGATGTTATCGTAGGTGCCAAGACGAAGGATTTACTGATTCTGGAAAAGGAGATGGAAGCGGTTGCAGGAAATCTCTATGTGACCACAGATGATGGCTCCTATGGCAGAAGCGGTATGGTTACTGCTACTTTACAGAGTCTGGTGGATGAAGGAAAACAGTATGATGTCTGTGTAGCCATCGGACCTATGATTATGATGAAATTTGTCTGCAAGCTTACCAAAGAACTGAATATTCCTACCGTGGTTTCCTTAAATCCCATCATGGTGGATGGAACCGGG
>USSP01000268.1 GCA_900557385.1 uncultured Lachnospiraceae bacterium | reverse complement strand
CAATTTTGTATAAAAGGCTGTTTTCCGCACTGCCACCGAAACCATAGGTCAACACGAAAAATACAATGGAAACCAACGAAATCACCCGCAACGCCCGGAAGAAAATATCCAGAGTCCGCTCAAAGGTAACATAAAGAGTATTGCGGAATGCCGGTTTATGGTAGGGCGGCAGTTCCATAATCAGTCCCACCCTGTCTTCCTTCGGTGCAAGAGAGTTTCCGAATACTTTATAGACCACCCACATCATCAGGAACATAAACAGGAAAATAGAGACAATCACCAGAAATCCGCCGGTGCTGCCAAAAAGTGCAAGGGCTATGGTAGGGACTACCGACAGGGTAGCCGCACAGGGCACAGCCCAGGACATGGCAATCGCCAGAACACGCTGTCCCCAGTTATCTACTACGCGGGTGCCGGTGGTGCCTGCAATCGTACAACCCAGACCCATGAAAAAGGGCATAATCGTTTTTCCCTGCAATCCAACCTTGGACATGGTATGGTCAAACAGGAAAGAAATACGGGCGAGATATCCGGTTTCCTCCATCAGATTAAAGCCCAGCGTGATACCTAGCACAAAGGATGCCATCATCAGCGCAAAATAAAGCACATTCACCAACACATCACAAATTAGCGAAATCAACAATGGATGCACATGAATATGCTCCATCCCCATACGCAGCACCCCACTGAACGGTGTCAGAACCGCCGATGCTATGCCTGCTACAATGCCGGAAAAAATCATTGCCAAAAGGAAAATCAACAGAATGATTCCAAAAGCCATCAGTTTTCCACGGACAGGAGAAAGTGCCAGGCGGTCAAATTTGTCAAAGGCCTGACCTGCATTCTTTTCCGTGGTCAGGACACCGTCCAACAATGTGTCGATATAGTCCATTTTTTCTTTTGCAGTGTTCATTGTCTGCCCCACAATCACAGTTTTTTGCCGAAGGGCAGCTTCTATAGTTTCATAAAGCATCCGATAATCCTTCTTACGGATTGCAGACATAGACACTACCGGAATGCCCAGCTTACGGGATAATGCATCCGTATCCACGGAAATTCCCTGACCTTTTGCCACATCCATCATGTTCAAAACCAGAACCGCCGGAACCTTTGTTCCTACAAAATCTGCCAGCATATAGAGACTGCGCTTAAGCTGGGAGGCATCTGCCATAACCAGCACCAGATCTGCATTTCCGGACGCAATATAATCCCGGGTAATCACTTCCTCATCCGAACCGACAGAAAGGGAATAGCTGCCAGGAAGGTCGGCCAGAATCATCTTCCTGCCATTCCACTTGAACTCGCCCTCCTTCTGGTCTACTGTCTTGCCCGGCCAGTTGCCCACATGCTGATGGGAACCGGTCATCATATTAAAAATGGTGGATTTCCCGGAATTAGGCTGCCCCAGCAAGGCAATCACAGGCGTGTTTGCATCCTTTTGGTAAAAAACACTGCTCATTGTGAAACACCTCCTACCATGATCTTTTTACTTTCTTCCCGGCCAATGGCAACTAAGGTGTCCCTGGAAAAAATAAGCACAGGCTGCTTTTTATAATTTTGGCAAACCTCAAGGATACTGCCACAAAGTAAGCCCATGGATGACAGCCGGTTTACCAATCTATTTTCCCTAAATCTTGCGATTAGGATTTTTCACTGCTAGAATGTGCGTATGAATACTCAAAAAGAACATTTCGTCATTCAAAAAGAAAAAGAAGGGATCGTGGACTTCTATCCCCTTGCCCCCGGTATTGGTCTTTCCTTTAATGAAATTTATACAGGCAGCTGGGAAAAGGGAGGCAACTCTATTATTAAGGAACACATGTTGATCCTGAACTTTTGTGTACGCGGGCGCTGTGATGTTTCCCTTACCCAGAACCGGTATGCCATCGTAAAGGAGAAGCAGGTCTGTATTAGTACGATCCTGCCAACGAAAGACTTCTATTATCCCGGAAGGCTTTATGAAGGAATTCAGCTTTTTCTGGATCTTGATGTCCTTTCCCGACCGGAGGAAACGAACTTTATTTCGGAAATGGGCGTTCATTTGGATCAGATTATAGAAGTATTTTGCGGGAAAAGCGGTCTCTATATGCACCAGATGAACAACACCCTGCTTTCACTGGTTCTGGATGCATGGCAGGGAAAGGATGAGCCGGAAACGGGACTGCTGCGTTATCTCACAGTCCGCCTGCTCCATGAACTTATGTCCCTGCCCGGAGAAAGCGAGCCGGATGCCTATTTTACCCGGTCACAGATTGCTATCGTAAGAGAAGCCGAAAGCCTGATTCTCCGCGATCTAAGTAAACGTCACACTGCCAGGGAATTAGCCAATCATTTCGGCATCAGCGAAAGCAGCTTCAAATTTTATGTGAAAGGAATTCTTGGTGACAGTTATCTGCACTATTTCCGGAAAAAAAGAATGGAGAAAGCTGCGGAACTGTTGGAATCTACCACAATGAAGGTTATTGAAGTCGCAAATGCCGTAGGCTATGAAAACCAGGGGAAATTTGCAAAAGTTTTTGCAGAAATATATGGTATCTCTCCCTTAGAATTTCGGCGATTGTCAAAATGATTCTTATGTAATACCGTCATGAACATGCATACCATGCAAGTCATTGACAGCCTATCGTTCGGTAGTTATAATACAGAAAAAAGACTTGTTCAGGAGGATTTATAATGACGGAAAGAGGAAACACAAAGCAGGAAATATTGGATGCGGCACTGGAATTGTTTTCGGTGCAGGGCTACGAGGCCACTTCCATTTCCCAATTAGCCGAAGCGGTGGGCATCCGCAAGGCATCGCTCTACAGTCATTTTGAAAATAAACAGGCAATTCTGGATGCATTAATCCAGACCACTTTGGAGCAATACGAGAAACATTCCATCTTTGCAAAAGCAAATTGGGACGATCCCGGTTTTACTAAGGATAAGGAGAATATGACACCGGAAATGGCAACGCAGATGTTCATCGGACAAATCCGCTATATTCTCCACGATCCGCAGATCAGCCGCGTCAGAAAGATGCTGACCATTGAACAGTTCCAAAACACGAAGATGGAGAGCTTACAAACCAAGCAGAATTACACAGATGTCATGCGATACTTCACCGGGCTTGTGCGGTTTCTCATTCACCAGGGTCGGCTTGTAGACCATGACCCCGAGATCATGGCGGGCCCACCGGGCA